>NZ_JBSSAG010000027.1:0-40171 GCF_054058395.1 Thermostichus sp. OS-CIW-26
CCAGCAAAGCGGCGCATCTGCCGTTCCTGCTGGCTGTTGGGCAGCAATTCGTACTTGAAGGCTTGAAGTCGTTGCACCGCTCAATCGTATTCTTGGCCTATGCGTGATGACAACGATATTCACATGGCCGGCACTGCGTTTTTAAAGGGCGTCGGCTATGGTCGGCGCTATCCTTCCCTGCCCTGAAGGACGGGGCTTGCCGCGCCTTTTGGTCAATACAGCTGCGTCTTGACTCCGCTATGGTGGCGCTATGGTGAATAGAGGGGTGGGAGGATGGGTTGAGAGCGGCGATGGCAACAACAGACGTGACGGTGGTGGTGAAGATCGGCACCTCCAGCCTGACAGATACTCAGACCGGCTTGTTGCGTCTTTCGGTGTTGGGGCCGCTGGTGGAGGTGCTGACCCACCTGCGCAGGCAGGGGTATGCGGTGATCTTGGTCTCCTCTGGGGCGGTGGGGGTGGGCTGTGCTCGCCTTGGCTGGCGGCAACGACCGACGGCTATTGCCGAGAAGCAGGCGGTGGCTGCGGTGGGACAGGGGCGGTTGATCCGCCTTTACGATGACCTCTTCTCGGCTCTGAACCAGCCAATTGCCCAAGTGCTGCTCACCCGCGGCGATCTGGTGGAGCGCAGCCGCTACGTGAACGCCAATCGCACTTTTGCCCAACTGCTGCAGATGGGGGTTATTCCCATCGTCAATGAAAACGACACGGTGGCAGTGGAGGAGCTGAAATTCGGCGATAACGACTCGCTTTCGGCGTTAGTGGCCAGCATGGTGCAGGCCAAGTGGCTTATCCTGCTCACCGATGTGGACAAGCTCTATTCGGCTGACCCCAACCGAGATCCCTCTGCCCAGCCCATTGAGCGGGTGTTGCCCGGGATCCCGCTACAGGTGAAGGCCGAAGCCCAGGGGAAAAGCGGCTGGGGCACCGGCGGCATGGCCACCAAACTGACCGCTGCTCAAATTGCTACAGCTGCAGGGGTAACGGTGGTGATCACCAATGGCAAACGGCCTGAGCAGATCCCGGCAATTCTGGCCGGCGAGGCCATCGGCACCCGCTTTGATCCGGCTCCTCAGCCCGCCAGCGCTCGCAAGCGATGGATTG
Organism: Thermostichus sp. OS-CIW-26; assembly: GCF_054058395.1. Taxonomy (NCBI): domain Bacteria; kingdom Bacillati; phylum Cyanobacteriota; class Cyanophyceae; order Thermostichales; family Thermostichaceae; genus Thermostichus; species Thermostichus sp. OS-CIW-26. Next base: position 1,105 of record NZ_JBSSAG010000027.1, read on the forward strand.
CCTACGGCCTCATCCCCGAGGGATCTTTGACTTTGGATGAGGGGGCGGTACGAGCGGTGTGCGAGCAAGGGCGCTCGCTGTTGCCGGCAGGGATCACAGCCATTTCTGGGGAGTTTGAGGCGGGGGCTGCCGTGCGCCTGTGCGATCCCAGCGGCCAGGAGGTGGCGCGGGGCCTGGTGAACTACAGCGCCGAGGAGCTGCGGCAGATTAAGGGCAAAAAAACCGCCGAGATTCCCCGCATCCTGGGCTACGAAGGGGTTGATACTGCCGTCCACCGGGATAACTTGGCCTTGCTCAATTGAGGCCATGGGTGAGGCCATGGGGGCGAGTCCAGGCGCGGTGCTCTGCACCACTAGCACGAATGGCTACAACGGCGGGATCCCAACGCCTATTCTTCCAACTGCCAGGGATCCTGAGCCAGCACCTCATCGAAAACCCGCGGGGGGCGCACGGCCATCAGCACCTGGCCCAACAGGGGAGAGGAGGGCGAGTCTTCTATCCACTCCACCGCCAGGGATCCGGCCCGATCCACCAGGAAAAATCCCGCCATCTGAGCTCCCTCCCAAACCCGAGCGGCGCGATCGACCACCAGCAAAACCGGATCCTGTTCTTCACCGGCAGGCACCGGCAAACCCAACAGGGATCCCAAAAGCCGGTTTTCCACCTGAAGGATCACCGGATCCCCGGCCTTTTGAATCACCGGCCAAGCAGGCAAGGCCATCCAAGTCTGCTCCGCCGGGCTGTTGACCCAGCCAAAGGGCCCTTGCGGCTCGCTGGGGGGGATCCCTTCCCAGGCGGCAGTTGCAAGAGGCAGGGATCCGGCCACCGGCAGCAGTCGCGGCAGATCTTCTTCCAAGCGAAACACGGACAGCTTGGGCAAAACGCTGCGTTGGGGGCGGGAGCTGGTGGCAATCGTGGACAAGAGCTGCTCCACCTGTCGGCGGGCTGTATCACTGTGGACATACTGAAACGCTCGACCGATAGCCCGAGTTCGCTCCTGCAGATCGCGGGTTTGCTGGGCCGTTCTCCAGGCTTGATAGGCTACCGCATCGCCGGGGTGATCCGTAAACCCTTCCGGAAGCTGTTGGAGCTGGGCATAATTTTTCACGGCGCGGGCGATCTCATGAGCATCAGCGGCATTCAAATGGCGACTGAAGATAAATTCCGCCACCCGAACCCGATCCTGTGGAGAGAGAATGCGCAACTCGTAGAGGATATCGCTGCCTTTATGGGCAAAATGCCCCAGAACTTCTGGGCTGGCTCCTGCTTTGGCCATCCCTTCGTAAACCTGGGCCGCAACAAGGATCTGGTTTTGGTGAATGGGCTCAAACCCGGTTGCCTCGAAGATGGCCTGGGGAGTCATTTTCTGTCGTTGCAAAGCTTGACAGGCCTTGGCCCAATCCAGCCACCGGCCCTCTTTGCGGCGCAGCCGCTCTACCAACAAGCTGGGATCCTCCTCCACAGCAGCAGGTTCCGGCAGATATTGACTCATGCTTGTTCTCCAACAGGCTGGACAGATCACCACTCCCCTGGTCCACAGCCCAGCAGAGCTGGCCGGGCATCTGGCCAAACTTGATCTTCAAACTTGATCTTAGGGCTGATAGCGGTTCTGGCCGAGTCCGGTCGCGACAGCGGGACGGAGTCCTTGGCGAAACTCTAGATCGCTGGGTCGCACAGCATCACCTGGGAAGGCTGTCCGCTCACCGGCAAGCAGTTCAGATCCAATTGCCAAAGCTGGAACTGGGGGGGCTTTTCTGCTTTGGGCACTTGCAGCCAAATCTTGCCCCTTTGGCCCACCTGCAACACCTGTGAGCCGTTAGGCACAGCTACTTGGGCCAAGGGATCCCCTTTTTCACTGTACAGCCAGAGGGAAGTGGATTGCTCGCCCTCTCGACACAGCAGCAGCACGCCCCAAGGGGCCTTGGCCATCTGGACAGGTTGCCCTTTCAAGAACCAGCGGCGCACCCGCAGCGGATTCACCTGCACCGAGTGGAGATAGGGGCAGCAACCTTGCTGGCCTTCCCTTCCCTCATCTGTTGCCGCAAAGAGCAACCGTTCTCCCAAGCTGATCACCCCCCCTTGGGGATCCAAGGGCAGGCGATAGCGAACGGGCTGGGATCCCGTCTGCAGAGACCAACCGGTCGCGACAGTGGGATGGTGTCCCTTGGGATAGGGCAAGAGGCTCATCTCCACCCACTGCTGCCCCACACCTGTCAACAAAACCAGATGCTCCGAGAGGGCCAGCAAGCGGGACAGGGATCCCTGCCAAGGCCAACGGAAATAACAGCGGGAATCGGGGAAAGGCTGTGTTCCTGTCGACGTGGCCGGCTGCCATTGTACGGCCCCCAACTCTTGGGCGGTGGCCCAGACCAGCTCCTGTCGCTCTGCCAGCCAGGTGGCCTGCCAATCCTCCTCAAAGCTGAGCAAGGTGCGGATGCGGCTGGGGCTGAGGTGCAAAAGGCTGCTTCGGGAGAAGGCCAGGGCTTCCGGGAAGGTGTTCAAGGGCAGCACCGCCCGAATTGGCTCGTCCAGGGAAAAACGGGCCAAAGCAGGGGATCCCAGGGCAAGGTTCTGGAGCTCCAGCCATTCCAGCCTCTGGGGGGTCACCCGCAACAGCAGCGGGGATCTGGAGCCGCTGGGATCCTCGCAGATGCAGAACTTTTGCTCGGCCAGGAACTCCATCCCGCCAGTGTCAACAGAGCCCAGATCCGGCAGATCCCAAACCTGTACCCCAGGGGGCGGCCATCTGGGCAGGCGAGGGCCAACCCAACAACTGGCCGGCTCTTGCCACTCTTGGGCAACCACCGCCAAAGCCGACCGCATTTGGGCAGCAGTGCGGAACCGCCGCAAGGGCAACTTGCGTAGGGCTATCTCCAGCACCTCCCGCAGCGGGGCAGGGATCCCTTCTGGACAGACAAACGGCTGGTTGAGGTGGGCGTGCATCAACTGGCCGGGAGATCCGGAAAAAGGCCGTCGGCCCGTCAGCAGCTCCACCAGGATGATCCCCACCGCGTAGAGATCGGAAGCGGGACTGAACTGGCCATAAAACCGCTCCGGGGCCATGTAGGCAGGGGATCCGGTGGCGGTGATCTCGCCGGCAGCAGGCTGCAGGCGACGGGCGATGCCAAAATCCGTCAACTTCAGTTGCCAGCCCTGGGGCGTGGGCTTGAGCAGGATGTTCTCGGGCTTGACATCGCAGTGGATCACCCCCTGCCGGTGGGCATGATCTAACCCGGCCAAAATCTGATCCACAAAGCCCAAAACCTGCTTGACCGGCAGCCACAGCCCTTGCTCCACCTGGTCGATCAGCTCCCGCAGCGTGCCTCCCTCGCAGTACTCCAACACCAGGTAGCGACCTTCGCGGGCATGTTCGAGGGCGTAGCAGCGGGTAATGTTGGGGTGGTTGAGGGTGAGCAGATGGCGCAGCTCCCGCAGCAGATTTTGGGTGGGAAAGCGCTCCGCCGGCAGCTCCTTCAGGGCCACCAGGTCTCCTCCTTGACGGGGACGGGCACAGAATACACGCCCGTACTGCCCTTGGCCGGCCAAACCCAACATTTGGTAGCTGTCGTGAATCGACTTGAGGGTACGGCTGCGTCGGGACACGGCCCTAGCCCACGAGGAATCAATACCGGCACTTTACATCTTTTTTTGCTCTTTTCGTTCCCGTCTTGGCTCAGGTTCCAGAACAACGAGCCCAGCAGCAGGTCTGCCGAACTCCCACCGGAAAGCCTAAGAGCCGGTCAACTGCTTGAGCAGCTCCGCTGCGTGGGTTTCCACCTTGACCTTGGTGATAACGGCCTCGATCTTCCCCTCCGGATCAATAACAAAAGTGGTGCGGTGAATGCCGTTGTACTCTTTGCCCATGAACTTTTTCGGCCCATAGACCCCGTAAGCCCTGGCCACCTTGGCCCCCTCATCCACCAACAGGGGGAAGGGCAGTTGCAGCTTCTGGGCAAATTTTTGGTGGGAACGGGCATCGTCGGCGCTCACCCCCAAGATGGCGATGCCGTGGGCTTGATAGTCAGCGTAGGCATCCCGAAAGCCGCAGGCTTCTTGGGTGCAGCCGGGGGTGTTGTCCCGCGGGTAAAAATAGAGCACCACCCGCTGTCCCCGCAACTGGCTCAAGCTGATGGGATTGCCCTCGGCATCGGGCAGGGTGAACTCCGGAGCCGGATCCCCAACGGCAAGGGGCATGGGTGGGATCCCTCCTCAGACCGATTTTTTGGGAGAGAGAATCATCGTGATGTTTCGCCCTTCCTTTTGGGGGGGCTGCTGCATTTCCGCCACTTCTTGTAAGTCTTTGAACAAGCGGTGCAGCAATTCTTCCCCCAACTCGGCGTGCTGGGCCTCACGACCGCGGAACATCACCGTGGCTTTCACCTTGTCTCCATCCCCCAAGAACTGTTGGGCGCTGCGCAGGTGCACGTTGTAGTCGTGCTCGCCGATGTTGTAGCGAAACTTCACTTCCTTGATCTCGGCAGTGTGTTGCTTCTTGCGGGCCTCCCGTTCTTTCTTCTCCTTCTCAAACTTGAACTTGCCGTAGTCCATGATGCGGCAGACGGGCGGGTCGGCCTTTTCGCTCACCAAGACCAAATCCAGATCTTTTTCTTCTGCCAGGCGCAGGGCTTCGCGCGGGCTCATGATCCCCAACTGAGTGCCGTCGGTATCGATAAGGCGGATTTTGGGGAAGCGGATGCGCTCGTTGATAGCCGGCAGCTCTGTGCGCTGCTTGCGGGGGAAGCGGTCAGGTGGATGCTCTACGGTCAAGTTTTCCTCTCTCAACGAAATAACAACACAAGACAAATGCTAAGTAGGACTAGCCCCCTTCGGAGCAGTGCCGAACCCTGAGTTTGGACTCTCCAATCAAAGTCGGCCACTGGCCCGCAGGCCAAGGCAGGCTGCACCTATACTAACCGGCATTTTCCGTCTCTTTCTAGAGCCGTCAAGCGTTGTCAAGGCCCGCTCACTTGGGGATCCTGCCAGGCCGCGGTAGGATACCAAAGTGGCGATCCTGATGGGATCAAAGGTTGTTTGTCGGCCAGCAGGGAGGGCAGAAGCGGTGCAGCTCGGTTTAACGGAACGGGAACTGACAGAGTTGGCCCAAAAGTCGGTTCAGCTCATCCTCAGCCCGCGGGAAGGAGATAGCGAGGCGCTGATCCAGTACAAGTCTTCGGCGGAATTTCGAGCAGGGGTGCACCTGGCCTGTGCGGCCATGGTGTTGGTCTTGGCCGAGAACAACGAGCGCCTCAGCCAGCAGTTGCAGGCTACTTTACAAAACTTATCTGCAGCCGTCGAGACACCCTCGGAGAAGACTGCAGGCAGCTAGCTTAGGGATCCGCCAACGGGAGAGGAGAACGCCTTGGCTGAGGTGCGCAGCGAACGAGACTCAATGGGGGAGCGGCAACTACCCCAGTCGGTTTACTACGGCATCCAGACCGCCCGTGCCCTGGAGAACTTCCCCATCAGCGGCCTCAAGCCCCTGCCAGAGTATGTGGAGGCCTGCGTGCTGATTAAAAAGGCGGCGGCGGAGGTCAACGGCGAGCTGGGGTGCATTCCGGCAGAGGTGGCCAAGGCGATTGTCCAAGCGGCGGATGAGATCCTCCAGGGATCCCTGCGGGATCAGTTTGTGGTGGATATCTACCAAGCAGGGGCGGGCACCTCCCACCACATGAATGTCAACGAAGTGTTGGCCAACCGCGCTCTGGAGATCCTGGGGGAGCCCAAGGGCCGCTACGAGCGGGTCAGCCCCAACGACCATGTCAACTACGGCCAGTCCACCAACGATGTCATCCCCACCGCCATTCGTCTGGCTGCCCTGCTGCGGGTGCGGCGGGATCTTTTGGGCACGCTGGACAACCTGGTGGCGGCGCTGGAGCAGAAAGCACAGGAGTTCCACGGCATTCTCAAGGCGGGCCGCACCCATTTGCAGGATGCTGTCCCCATAAGGCTGGGAGATAGCTTCGGCGCCTATGCGGCCATCTTTGCCCAGCACCGCCGCTGGATCGAGGAGGCCAGCCAGGCTCTGGGCAGCTTGGGGCTGGGGGGCAGCGCCGTCGGCACCGGCCTCAATACCCATCCCCAGTACCGGCAAAAGGTGGTGCAACGGCTGGCAGAGTACACCCAGTTGCCCCTTACCCCGGCCCCCCATCCCATGGCGGCGATGCAGAGCATGGCCCCCTTTGTGCACCTGTCGGGATCCCTGCGCAACCTGGCCCAAGATGGCATCAAGCTGGCCAACGACCTGCGGCTGATGGATTCTGGCCCCAAGACCGGCCTGAAGGAGATCCAACTGCCGCCGGTGCAGCCCGGCTCTTCCATCATGCCTGGCAAGTACAACCCGGTGATAGCCGAGATGTTGAACATGGTCTGTTTCCAGGTGATTGGGCTGGATACCGCCATCACCCTCGCAGCCCAAGCGGGGCAATTTGAGCTCAACGTGATGATGCCCCTGATTGCCTATGACCTCCTGCACAGCCTACAGATCCTAAACAACAGCCTGCGGGTCTTTGCCGAGCGCTGTATTCAAGGCATCACCCCCAAACCGGAGCGCTGCCGTAGCTACGCAGAAGGGACGCTGGCTTTGGTGACCGCCCTCAACCCCTACATCGGCTATTTGCAAGCTGCAGAAGTGGCCAAGGCTTCTTTGGAAACCGGCCAGTCCATTCGGCAGATTGTCTTAGAGCGCAACTTGATGACCCCGGAACAGGTGGCCAAGGTGCTGGATCTGGAGGCGATGAGCCAAATGCAGTCCTAACCCATTCGCTACAGTGGAGGCATACTGCTCCTGCCTGGCCATGACCATCGCCCCCTATCGCTGGCCCACCCAGCACGACTTGCCCGATACAGACGACACCCCCTTGGACAACGAGGATCAAGGCCGCCAATACCCCCTCCTCCGGGAACCGCTGCTGCTGCACTGGTCAGATCGGCAAGACTTTTTTGTGGCTTGCAATATGGGCCTTTACTACGCCCTACCCCGGCAGGTCATTGTTCCGGATTTGTTTCTGGTGCTGGGGGTTCCCCGTTGGCGGGATGGCACTGCCCGCAAAAGTTATGTGGTTTGGGATGAAGGGAATATCTTGCCTATTCTCATCTTGGAGATCATCTGCAACGACCAGGGGGAAGAAAAACCCGGACAAGCCAAATTCCAGCTCTACGAAAGGCGGCTGCGGATCCCCTACTACGTCACCTTCGAGCTAGAGACCGATGAGCTGAATGTTTATCAACTCCAGGGCGGACACTATGAGCTGCTCCCCGGCTCAGGCGCTGGAGAACATCCCCCAATTCTGTTGCCCGATTTGGACTTGAGTATCGGTCGGTGGTGGGGATCCTACGAGGGGCGAGAACGCTTTTGGGTGCGCTGGTATGATAGGGCAGGGCAATTGTTGCCTACGGGAGCTGAACTAGAACGGCAGCGGGCTGAATTGGAACGGCAACGGGCAGAATTGGAACGGCAGCGGGCAGAATTGGAACGCTCCCGAGCCGAACGACTGGCCCAGCGGCTACGGGAACTGGGAGAAGACCCTGAATTTTGATCAGCTTTTCCAGGGATCCCCAAAAAAGAAATCTCCACCTACCCCCTACACTGGAATCCTGGCATTCCAGGGGGACATGATGACCAGACAGCGACTCAGTTTGTGGACGAAGCTGGCCTATGGGGTGGGGGATCTGGGCACAGGCATGACGGCCAACATCCTCATCTTTTTCCTGCTGCCCTTTCTCACCAATACCGTTGGCATGTCGGCAGGCCTAGCCGGCAGCATCTACGCCATCACTCGCTTTTGGGATGCCATCAACGATCCCATCATCGGCATTCTCAGCGACCGCACCCGCACCCGTTGGGGCCGTCGCCGCCCCTGGCTGCTGTTTGCAGCCCTCCCCTTTGGCCTCACGTTCCTGGCCCAGTGGTGGATCCCTTTTCCCGGTCGGATTGGCCCCCTGTTTGCCTACTACCTGGCGGTGTCGCTCTTGTTCAATACCTTCTACTCTGCGGCCAATATTCCCTACGCCTCCCTGACAGCGGAGCTGACCCAGGATTACGACGAGCGCACCCAGCTCAACCAATTCCGCTTTGCCTTCTCTGTAGGGGGCAGCATGGTTGCGGTGGTTACCTTTCCGCTCTTGGTCAACCTGCTGCCGGATCGGGCTGCTGGCCATCTGCTGGCCGGAGCCTGTTTTGGAGTGATCTCGGCTGTGCCCTTGCTGATCTGTTTTTGGGGGGTGCGAGAACGGTATCCATCCCAACGGGATCCCATGCCCCTGGTTCAACAACTGCGGGTGGCCTTCAGCAACCGCCCCTACCTGTTTGTCAGCGGCATCTACCTGTGTTCTTGGCTAGCGTTTCAGTTCACAGCCACAATCATCCCTTATTTCATCGTCTTCTGGATGGGCCTGCCGGAGGTGTGGATTTCCTTGGTGGTACTGGCGGTACAGGGGATCGCAGTGCTGACGCTGTTCGGTTGGACCCAACTGAGCACCCATCTGGACAAGCGCACCATGTACCTCATTGGGGCGGGGTTTTGGCTGATCTCGCAGGCGGGCCTGTTTTTCCTCCAGCCCGGCCAGCAAGGGATCATGATTGGGCTGGCTCTGTTGGCCGGCATTGGGGTTTCTGCTACGGCCTATCTCGGCCCTTGGTCCATGTTGCCGGATGTGATCGACCTGGATGAGCTGCAAACCGGGGAGCGGCGGGAGGGGATCTTCTACGCTTTTATGGTCTTCTTACAAAAGGTGGGCTTGGCACTGGGGCTGTTTTTCGTGGGGCAAGCTCTGGATTGGGCCGGCTTTGTGCCTTCGGTGGCCGGAGAGGCCCTGCCCATCCAGCCGGAATCGGCTTTGTTGGCCATTCGCGTTGCCATTGGCCCCTTACCGGCGGTGGCCCTGATCGGCGGGATCTTGCTGGTGTGGTTCTACCCAATCACCCGGCAGCGTCATCAGCAGATCCTGATGGAATTGGAAGAAAGACGGCAACAATACCACCCCAGCATCGAAAGATCTCCTTAGACCGCAAAATAGGCTACGGTTTCTAGCAGCAGAGCAACTGGCGCAATTGCGGGGGTTTTGATCTTCGGCCCAGGCTACTCCTCTCTCAGGGGCCTGCAGGATTACCTCATCAATGGCCTGAAAAAATGGCCTGAAAATCGATCACTCCTTCATCTCGCGCTGGGGGCCGAATGAAGAAAATGCCGAGACCATTGCCTGATCATCACCTTGGCCCGCAGCCTGGGAATGGATGTCACTGCCGAGGGGATCGAAACCCTACAGCGACTGCACCAATGAGGCTGTTGAACTGCGAGTATGGCCAGGGCTATTTCTTCGCCAAACCTCTCTAGGATGCAGAGCAAATGCTGCGGTTGCAACTGGACAAGAGGTGAAGGGATCCCTGCCCTCAGTCTAGGATGATGCGCAGGCCGCTACCCGAGGGAGTCGCCGGTTCAGGGTTGGGCACAATCCGCAGCCCACTGCCGGAGGGCCGGGTCACCGTGTTGTCGATGTTCACAAGGAAGGTGTTGGATTGGCCGTCCCGCTCATACACCACCACGTCGTTGCGGTTGAACTGGGAGCGACAGATGATGGGGGAGTTGTCGGCAGCAGTAGCCGCACTGCAGCGGTAGCCAGGGGCAGAGACGATCTTGCCTTCTTCATCGATGGAAAAAGGAACTGCAGAGGGCAAGATTGGAGAAAAGACCGGCTGGTCGGGATTGAGGATCACCGAGCCACCTGTGCTGGGTTCTACCACGATCCCCCGCCCGTCGATGACGATCCGCTGCGCTTGGGCGGGAGAGACGGCCAGCGGCCCCAAGAGCAAAGCCAGGCTTAGGCCGAGTTGGAGGGGAAACAACAGCTTCATTGGATATCTCCTTTGGCCCAGGGCCATAACAGCTTCCAGGGATCCGCCAACGATCCTTGCAGGGGATGGATCCCTGGCTCAACTTAACTTGATCTTGACTTGATCTTGGCCCAGATGTCGGGCCGAACCCAGGGCGGAAGCCGTCACCTCTGTTGCCAAGATGGGCACTTTGCCGTCGGCTCGACTACCACAGCCCCGAGCGGCCCAACGCCAGCCCGACCACCAACATGCCCAACACCAAAAAGGGCTGCGCGCTGGCTTGGTATTTCACATCGTTGTTCAAAGGATCCCGCAGGAGGTACATATCTTGGAAGGTTATTTGGGGAATGATCAGCAGCACCAAAAGGGCCGCGTAAAGTTTTAGGCCCGCCCCCAGCAAAAACGAGGCCATGCCGAACTGGAACAGGTCGATCATCAGCACCGAGATCCAAGCGGCCCCCATCGCCCCGAACATCACCGGCAAAGAGGCCAAGCCAAACTGCCTGTCCCCTTCGATGCTTTTGAAATCGTTGACCACAGCAATCCCCAGCCCGGCCAAGCTGTAGATCAGCGTCAGGATGCAGACCGTCCAGTTTAGCTCGCCGAACAAGGCGTGGCCTGTCCACCAAGGCAGGGCGATGTAGCTGGCACCAAGGGCATAGTTGCCCAGCCAGCCGTTGCGCTTGAGCTTCAGGGGGGGCGCCGAGTAAATGTAGGCAATCAGGGCTCCCGCCAAGGCAATGCAGGTGATCACCGGGAAGTCATGGCCCGTGTACCAGTCCAGAGCGTAGGCCAAGCCCAACCCCAAGATCAGCAGCACCCAGATCTGGATAACCACCCGCTGCAGAGAAATAGCGCCGGAGGGAATGGGGCGGTAGGGCTCGTTGATGGCGTCGATCTCGCGGTCGTAGTATTCGTTCACCGTTTGGGTATAGCCCGTCATCAGGGGGCCCGCCAGGATCATGCCCACCAAAATGAGAGCCACATTCTCCCAAGTCCAGGTGAAGTGACCGGAAGATGCCGCCCCCGGAATCAGACCCCACACCAAAGGGATCCAGGTGACAGGCTTCATCAGTTGCAAGTGCAACTGCCAAATGGAGCGAGACTCCACCTCTGCTCCTTTCATGCCCAGCAGTTGACGGACACGCTGCGCATTCGACCCGCCGGTGCCAGGGGATCCCTTGCCGGGATCCGAGTCTGGGGTGGTTTCTTCTGAAGCAGCTCCTTCTGCTATGCTGGGCTCCGCAGCAAAGGCCATCTCAGCCGCCACTTCCGGCGAGGAGGGATCTTGGGGGATCTTTTCGCTCATGGTGAGGTGCGCAATCAAACTGCAATAACGGGGATAACCACCCCCATTCAGAGACATCGTGACATACTCCCGCACTCATGCTGATGCAAAGCGCTCCGCGCCGCTAAAGCGAAAGAGTACGAGCTTCTCAGTGACTCCTGTTAAGGACATTTCCTGAGCTTTAAGAACGGGATGCCCCACCGCTCTGTGTTTACCATAGCAAGGGTTTCCGCCTTTCATCCTGACCCTCATGCTGATACATAGAGGGCGTCGCTTCTCGGCGGTCTAGGTAAACTACCCGACCCTGACTGCTTCGCAGTACAGGGCGGGCTTTCGGCAGCCCTGCAGTTGGCAAGCCAACCACGGACCTCTAGGCTGGTTTACGGCAGCCCCAAGTTTGGCAATCATGTTGGCCCCATTCCAGTCCGCATCCCCTTCCCATCCACAGTGCCCACACTTGAACTGCTTCCCACTGCGATAGGATTGCGCAGGGTCGGGATGAATGTGCAAACACCGGTGGCAGGTCTGCGACGTGTAGGCAGGCGGAACCAGTACTACAGGTACTCCGGCGATGGCAGCCTTGTAGACCACAAACATCCTAAGCTGGTAGAACGCCCAGTTATTGGTTCTGCGCCGCTCAGCTTTGCTGCGTGGCTGTTGATTGACTCTTTCCCGAATCCCTGTCAAGTCTTCCAGGGCAATAGCGCTGTTTGTGGTCTTTGCCCTAGAGACAATAGCTTTGGAGATGCGATGATTGACCCACGCTTGAAAGCGTCTCTCCTTGCCAGACAGCCGTTGCAGCAGTTGACGGCATCGCCGCCTGCAACTGCGGGTGCCCTTACTGGCCTTGCGCTGAAGAGACGCTCTTAACCGACAGTAGTGATCTCGGACTTTGTTCAGCTGCTGTCCATTCCAGTTGTCTCCTTCGGAGGTATGTGCAATGTCTCGCCGTCCCAGGTCAACACCAATCACCTTGTCGGTGTTCTGTTGCTTGGGGGGCTCTGCCTCGACACAAATCTGGATGGAGTAGGAGCCGTCTTTGCGCTGGACTAGGGTGGCCGATTTGGGGTTAGAGCCAGCCAGCATTCCCCTCTGGTAGTTACCAATGGCTAGCTCAAAGCGTTCTCTCCCTTCAACCGTGGTCAGTGACACCGTCCAGTCTTTCTCGCGGAATGAAAAGATACGTGCGTCGTAGGTAACGAACCTACGCTTGAACTCTTTAACCGGACGGTTGCGCTGTCTCGCCACTTTGCGAGCGCCTGCCACCCGTCTGCACACCTGTTGAGCCAAGTTACTGGACAAGCCGAACCGGGCTCGAATCTCGTAGTAGCAAAGGGATTGGAGTTTGACTGCGTTGACTACTTTTTCTGGTGTGTTTTGGTTGACCCAGTTCAACGCCTGCACAAAGGCATCCATTGTCGCGTCCAATTTGGCGGCTTGCGACTGGGACACCTTGAGCTTGCAGGAGACCGTCAGGACTTGGGTCATGGTTCTATCATAACTTCCGCATTCCTCCCGACACTGACCCTACGGGTACAGTGCGGGGCTCCTGCGATTTCTAGCTGACTGAGCTACACCGAGCATGTGGCTTATACCGCAGCACCGTGGGGGACGCCAAAGCGCTTCGCGCCGCCAAGGCGAACGCACCAGCTACTGGGATGTGGAAACACCCCAGATACTTCTACTTCACCTTCAGCACTGCACCCTTCTATAAATGGGTGGAGCGATACTCACATCCTATCAGGAGACGGTAGCTTATCCCTAGGCATAAATGCCGGGGCCTGAGCCGCCGAGTTTTCGGTTAGCTCGCAGTTCCGGGCCGTCTACACAATCTGTGCCGTCACGAATAGGCGCTGATGCTCGGCTGGGATCCGCTCTTTCTCTTGGGCCGGGATCACCAGGGGAGGTTGCCGAGTGTAGTTGACAGGATCCCGAAACCAAGCGCGGCTGTAGGTGTTGTAGAGAAGGGGACGGGGGGCAGGGGAGCGATTGGCCCGACCCAGGTGAATCAGGCGGTAGTCAAACAGGAGGCAGGATCCCTTGGCCAGGGGCGGATCGACAAAGGGCATCTGCTGGGCCAGCTCGGTATAGTGGGCATCGAAGACCACATGGCTGCCGGGCCAGAGACGGGTCATGCCGTTCTCTTCGTTGACATCCACCAGAGGAATGAGCAAATTCAGGGCATAGCAAGGAATGATCGCATCCAAGGTCTCGTCGCCAAACAGATGAGACAGATCCCGGTGAACTTGTTGATCGGCGGATCCCGGCAGAGAGACCACCGCCCCCAGCCCGCTCAAGATCAACTCCGGCCCCAAAATCCGCTTCAGGATGGGCAAGATCAGAGGATGGGCATAGATGAGGGGATCGTTGAAGGGGCCCTCCAGGCGAACCGTTACCATCACCCGTCTATTGCCCACTAACAGGGCATCGGCGTGGTGCTCGTGGGTGCAGTAGCGGCTGTAGGTGGCCAGAAAGCTGCTGTGCAACTTGTCGATGAGCTCGGGGGGAAAGATCTCCGGCAACACCAGATAGCCCTCTGTGGAAAACAGTTCAAAAGCCTGCTCTACGGTCTCTGGATCCGGCTGCTGGAGCTCCTGTAAGGACTCCGTCCCGCTGACGCGAACCGCAGGGCTGAAGCGCAACTGGGCCAACATGGGCTAGGTCTCCTGCAAACTGGCCACAGCCATTAACATGCCCCGCGCTTTGTTCAGACATTCTTGATATTCCCGCTCCGGATCCGAGTCGGCCACAATACCTGCCCCGGCCTGCAAGCTCACCTGGCCCTGATGAACCAGCAGGGTGCGGATGGTGATGGCGGTGTTCAGTTGGCCGGAAAAGTCGTAGTAGCCATAGGCGCCGGCATAGGGCCCGCGGCGGCATCCTTCCAGCTCATGAATAATCTGCATGGCGCGGATTTTGGGGGCGCCGGTAACGGTTCCGGCGGGGAAGGTGGCCCGCAGCAGATCCCAGGCGCTGTACTGGGGATCCAGCCGCCCCACCACGTTGCTGACAATGTGCATCACATGGCTGTAGCGCTCGATCTGCATCAGGTCGTCCACCTGCACAGATCCCAGTTGGCAGACCCGTCCCAGGTCGTTGCGGGCCAGATCCACCAGCATCACATGTTCGGCCCGTTCTTTCGGATCTGCCAACAGCTCTTGCTCCAGCTGCCGGTCTTCCAGAGGGGTGGTGCCACGGGGGCGGGTGCCGGCAATGGGGCGCACGGTGGCGATGCGGTCTTCTCCCACCCGGCTGAGTTTGACCATCACCTCTGGGCTGGAGCCGATGAGGCAGAGATCCCCAAACTGCAAAAACGCCATATAAGGGGAAGGGTTAATCAGCCGCAACGAGCGGTAGAGGCGAAAGGGATCCCCCGCAAAGGAGATGGTAAACCGCTGCGAGAGCACCACCTGGAAGATATCTCCGGCGCGGATGTAGTCCTTAGCCCGTTCCACCGCTTGGCAGTAGGCTGGGTGGCTCAGGGTGCTGGGGGGGATTTGTTCGCGCCAGCGGGACGGAGTCCTTTCCGACAGGTGGGGCTTCCAGTTGAGGTGCAGATGGGCCAGGGAAAGAGGAGCGCTGAGCTGCTGCATCAGCTTTTCCACCCGCCGGCAGGCTTGGGCATAGGCTTCCTCGGCAGCGTGGTGACGGGTATCGGCGAAGGCCACCACCCAGATCTTGCGCTTCACCTGGTCAAAGAGCAGGATGCTGTCCACCTGCATCAAAACGGCATCAGGGGGATCCCCCGGCTGCAGGGGGTGGATGGGCACCTTGGGCTCAATCCAGCGAATCAGCTCGTAGCCCCAGTAGCCAAACAGGCCGCCAATGCTGCTGGGCAGTTCCGGCAAATGCACCGGCTCATAAGGCTGCAAGCAGCGGGCCAAGATGGCAAAGGGATCCCCTTGGTGGTGCTCCTGTCGGCCATCGCGGTATCGCTGTAGCGCCTGATCCCCGCGTATTTCCAAAACCCACAGGGGATCGCAGCCCAAGAAGCTGTAGCGGGCCACCTGTTCCCCCCCCTCCACCGACTCCAGGAGAAAGTTGTAGGGCTGGCCGGCACAAACCCGATACCAGGCAGAAACCGGCGTTTCCAAATCCGCCACCCATTCCTGGTACACCGGGATAAAGTTGCCCTGCTTGGTGAGGGCAAGAAACTCCTTCAAGGGAGGGTAAATCATGGCCTGCAACTTTTGTGCTTTTCCTGACTCTACCCCAGACACGGGATCCCAAGGGCGTGTGAATCCCTCTGGATTGCCCGGTTGCAACAGCGCCGAAAACCATTAAGCTGAGAGCGGCTCTACTCTCGGGATCCCTTGCCATGCAAAACCCATCTCAGGTGATTCGTGAGCGCCTCCGCTATCAAGGCCACAAATACACCTTCGTCAGCCAGCGTTTGCGTTTTCCCAACGGCAAAGAGGGAGAGCGGGAGTACCTCATCCATCCCGGGGGGGTGGTGGCCGTGCCTGTAACTGCAGCAGGCAAGTTCGTCTGCATTCGTCAATATCGCTTTGCGGTTGCCTCCTACCTTTATGAATTTCCGGCAGGCACAGTCGAGCCAGGGGAGCATCCCGATGACACCATTCGCCGCGAGCTGGAAGAAGAAACGGGCCTGCGTGCCCATCGCTGGGATCCCCTTGGCCAATTTTATTTGTGCCCCGGCTATTCCAGCGAGATTATGTATGCCTATTTGGCGCGGGAGCTGGAAGTGCTGGATTCCCCTCCCGATAAGGATGAGGATGAAGATATTACCGTAGTGGAGTTTTCTGCTTCTGAGCTTACAGAAATGGCCCGTTTGGGAATGGATTTGGACAGCAAGTCCATTGCCTGCTTTTGGCGGGCCCAATTGTTTTTGGCTGCCGAAAAATAGAGCCCTCCGTCGGGGGTAGCTGCCCCTTGCTCCTGGGGGATCCCTTTCAAATTGGCGGGGCGTCGTTCCAAGCCGACTTTGGCGGTTACAGAGGAAGCTCCAGGCTTTTCACCCTAACTTGGTAGCCCATTGCCAGGCGAGATCAAGGTGAGATCGAGGTTGCGTTCGACATAAAAGGGATCCCTGTATCCCGGCTGTTTGGTTGACTGGGAGAACCTTGGAGTCCTTTAGAATTTTAGGGGCGAGGAGTGAGGAAATATGCGGAAGCTGTTGTGTTCCTGTGGTCGAATAGCCTGGGGAGTGGCCTTGGCTGCCACTCTACCGGTTGCTGCTGTTCCTGCCTATCCCCAGCCCGTGCTTCCGCTGCTGCCGGTTCCTTCTGAGGGCGGCGCTGCTCGAGGTGGGGTCGTGGCTTTATTCAATCAATCCATCTGGTGGGATTTCATTCGCGGCAATCGCGGTGAAAACCTGCGCCTGTTCCCGGCCAGCCTAACCTCTCCATCTCGCCAGGATGTGGTGGCCGTGTTTCAGATTCAGCGGCAGCCCACCGTGGAGCCGGTGGTGCGCGTTCTCAGCTTCGAGCATCAGGGGGGGTATAGCTTTCGTCTGCTCCACACAGCTGAGCCGATCCCAGGGCGGTTGGTGGAGGCTCACCTGCGCACGGACATCACCTCCAGCCCACAGCCCAAGTTGGTGCTCCTCACCGAGCGAGGGGGCATCAGCCTGCTGCGCTCTGTCTTGGTCTTGGAACACCGGCCTGAGGGACTTGTGCCACTGCTGAGCGTGACGGATCTGAGCAATGCCAGCCTGCGGGTCAGCCCGCAAGGGATCCTGGTCATCTCAAGCCCGCCCGGTACCAGCCGTGACTTGAGGGCTACCCTCTACCAATGGGAGGGGGATGGCTTTGTCCGTCGAGATCTATAAGTCCATCATCTGTTGTGACTGTTGTGAATCTGCCTGTCAATATCCATCTTTGTCAGCGAGGTCTCGCGCGGAGCGGATGTCCGTCTCGGCTACCGCTGCCCTTGCCAGCAAGCTCCCAAGCTGGGGGCTTGTCCCACCTGCCAAAGGAACAGGCTTTCGGCCCCAAGGGGGTGAATACTCCAGGGATCCAGGCCAGACCCAAACCACCCGTAGGGATCGACGGCAGCCGGTTGGCCGGAGTTGGTGTTGTCGAAGCGACGTACCTCGAAATGAAGATGGGGCCCGCTGGCACAGCCGCTGTCTCCCGATAGGCCGATGACTGCTCCTGCGGCCACCACTTGCCCCTCCTGCACCCCGATTTGACTGAGGTGGGCGTAGAGGGTCTCCCAGCGGGGAAGGGTTCTTCTCTCTGCTCTCTCCCCATCCCAGAATTCGGGCTCGTGCAGAAGGCGCACCCGCAACCCCCTGACCGGTCGGCCCAAGCTGGGGCAAAAAAACTCCGGCTCCTCGCGGGCCAAGGTGACCCGTCCTGCGGCAGCAGCCAAAATCGGGGTTCCCACCGGCATCTCCCAGTCATAACCGGCATGGCCATCGCTTTTGCCACAGGGGTGCAGCGGGTCGGGGATCCAAACTTGGCCTTGCCCACTCACAAACCGTCTGTTGCCATCCCTCTCCCCCAAAGGCAGATCATGGTCGAAGAGATTGGTGACGGGAAATTCTCCGACAAAGGGCTTGTGCAAAAACGGCCACTGGGGCGGCGGCGGATCCCCATAAGCAGAACGATATTTTTCCAGCTCCAGCCGATAGTCTTCCAGATCCTGACGCTGGGCGGGATCTTCCGTGTGCTGCTGCAACAGATCCACCAGCTGCAGGGCCTGAAGCCAGTCCTGGCGCTCCACAGCACGAGCCAGTTGGGCGTAAACCCCCACCAGGGATCCCTGCGGCGAAGACGGGGAGGAGACCTGGGGAAAAACGGGCGAGATGTTTACGAATTGATACAATAGACAGCAAAATATCAGCAGTGTCACCGTTAGCGGCAGTGACATCTCCGTCCAGAGGGCCATTCCAAGTAGGCCGGCCTGCAAACAAGCGGGTTCATTCTTGGCTTCGGGCTCTCTCTTCAGGCCATCCGCTTTTCCCCTCAGCCGCCGTATGGGTTGCAAGGAGACAGAGCGGCTTCGCTTAACCACTCTTCGGGAGTTTCTCATGCGTTGGTTCTCGTCCTCTGGTGTTCTCGTCAGCCTGCCTTTCCAGTCTTCTGTTGGGCGAAGTGTTCTGCCCCTGTCTGGCTCGATTTGGCAGCGGCTGGAGGCCTTAGCTCTGGGTTTGCACATTCTGTCTTTGCTTTTTGGGTTGGCAGGGTTGCTCTGGGTTGTACCCCATCCTGAGTGGGTGGCCAGTTTGCCCCCCATTGGCATTCAAGCTTTCTCCTTGAGCATGGGCAATGGCGGCGTGGCCTACATGGTGTTCGGTGCGCTGGCGGCAGCTCTGATGGGATCCCGGCTGTTGGGGATGCGGCGCCTGTTGATGTTTTTGATCCCGGCGGTGGGCATTTCCTTGGGCAGTGAGCTGTTGGGTACCAGCACTGGGATCCCCTTTGGCAACTATGGCTACCTGAGTGGGCTGGGCTATAAGATTGCCGGGTTGGTGCCTTTTACCATCCCTCTGTCTTGGTTTTATGTGGGGTTGTCGTCCTATTTGTTGGCGCGTGTGGCTCTGCAAACCCAGCGCCACTGGTTGATCCACTTCGAGGCCATCATGTTGGGGGCCCTGCTGCTCACCGCCTGGGACTTCGTGCTGGATCCGGCCATGACCCGCGGCTCGATCCCGTTTTGGACGTGGTTTCAGCCGGGGCCCTTCTTCGGTATGCCGCTGCAAAACTTCGGTGGTTGGATGCTGACCGGGGCTGCCTTCATGACGGTGGCCAATCTGCTGTGGGGCGAGGATCAACCCATCCTTGACCGCCGCCAGTTGGTGGGGCCGCTGGTGCTCTATGTAGCTAATTTTGCTTTTGCCCTGTTGATGAGCCTGGGCTCCGGCATTGTTGCGCCGGCGGGGCTGGGCCTGTTGTTGGGGTTGGGGCCCGCTTTGGGGTTGTGGTGGAGTGCAGAGACCCCATCCCGCTATTGCGAAAGGACTCCGTCCCGCTATCGCGACCAGCCTGTGCCGTCTTCCCATCCTGAACAGGACTCCATCCCGCCATTGCAAGCGGTCGAGGGAGAGGCAGGTCAAGCCTGGGATACTTTGGAGGATCCCGGTTGGGTTGGCGCGAAATAAACTGGCCCTAACCTTTCCTCGGCGAGATCCCCCAGTTGTCCAGGCCATGAACTTCTGCAGCGACAATGTCACAGGCGCCTGTCCTGAGGTGATGGAAGCCCTGTTGGCCCTCAGGGGATCCGCCATGCCCTATGGAGGGGACGAATGCACAGCGCAGGTGCAAAGGCTGTTTGCCGAGATCTTCGAGCATGAAGTGGCAGTGTTTCCGGTGGCAACGGGATCTGCTGCCAATGCCCTGGCCCTTTCGGTGCTCACCCCGCCCTACGGGGCGATTTATTGCCATCCCGAGGCCCACATCAATCTGGACGAATGTGGAGCGCCAGAGCTGTTTACAGGTGGGGCCAAGTTGGTGGGGATCCCCGGAGAGCAAGGCCGTATTGACTGGGGCAACTTAAAAGCAGCCCTGGAGCGGGCGGGGTTTGGGGTGGTTCATCACGTGCAGCCTGCCTGCCTCAGCCTGACCCAAGCCACTGAGGCTGGCACCCTCTACTCCTTGGAGCAGCTCAGATCCTTGGCGGATTTGGCCCATCACTTTGGCCTTAAGGTGCATATGGATGGGGCCCGCTTTGCCAATGCCCTGGTTGGTTTGGGCTGCACCCCTGCCGAGATGACCTGGAAAGCGGGGGTGGATGTGCTGTCCTTTGGGGCCACCAAAAATGGGGCCTGGGCTGCGGAAGCGGTGGTGTTTTTTCATCCAGATCAGGTGGGCGATTTTGAGTTTCGCCGCAAGCGCAGTGGCCATCTGCTCTCGAAGATGCGCTTTTTGTCTGCCCAATTGCAGGCCTATCTCCAGGATGGGGTGTGGCTGCGCAATGCCCGCCATGCCAACGCAATGGCCCAACGGTTGGCTCAGGGACTGGGATCCCTGCCGGGAGCCAAGTTGGTGTATCCTACCGAGGCCAATGAGGTTTTTATCGAGCTGCCGGAGCCGGTTCTCCAGGCCCTAGAGGGAGCGGGGTTTCGGTTTTACCGCTGGCTGGGGGAAGGTCACCACTTAATCCGCCTGGTGACGGCTTTTAACACTTTGCCCGCAGATGTCGAGCGCTTCTGCCAGGTGGCTCAGCAAGCCAGCCGTTTGCAATAGGCGGACGGAGTCCTTGCAGCTGACCAGGGATCCCCCTTGCCAAGGACATGAGCATCCCAAGGGATCCCTGAAGGCTGTTCATCGGCTGGTCAATCCTTAAAGTGGGTGCTGTCGCGACCGGGCTTTTTCTCCAGGCAGGGCGAGGCGGAAGTCGATCCCGTTTTCTTTGAGTTGTCCTGTAGCAAACCGATCAGCAGGCAGGCCACCCCAAGGTTGATGGCCACATCCGCCACGTTGAATACCGGAAAGCGAATCCAGATCAAATTGAAAAAGTCCACCACATAGCCGTTGACGAAGCGGTCGATGCCGTTCCCCACGGCTCCTGCCCACACCAAGCCATAGCCGGCCTGTTCCCATCGGCCCAGGATCCCGCCGCGAATGGCCAGCAGCGCCAACGCCAGCGCCACCCCCAGCGAGATCCACTTCAAGAGCTCTGCCGAATCTTCAAACAGGCTCCAAGCAGCGCCGGTATTCTCCACGTAGGTGAGGTGAAACACCCCTGGCCACAGCTCAATCTCTGGCCCCGGCAGCAGCCGTTCCACTGCCCAGTGCTTGGTCGCCTGATCCAAGATTACCCCCAGGATCCCGGCCAGCCAAAAGCCTTTGTTTTTCATGTCGTCTTGGCCTCAATCACGTCCACCGGCAAGAGCGCCCCGATGAGCACTTTTCCCATCCTGACATGCTGCTCTTCTGCCGGCTCATTGCCCAGAAGCTCAAGGGCGGAGCTCTGGACTCGAAGTTGGGCCTGTAACGGGATCCAACACCGGTGAGTGGCCTCAGAAGCGATTGGCCGCCTCTGGCTTGAGAGGAGCAGCAAGAAAACCGTCCAGCTTAGGCAACTGGACGGGGATCCCCTGGGGGTGGACAGGATTGGCTACCGACCCTGCTGCTCCAGGGATCGGCGCAATTCACTGGCCATCTGCATAAACTCTTGCGGATTGCCCGCCTTGCCGTAGGAAGAGCGATCCTGAACCTTTTTGCCGCTGCCTTGGCGGGTGCGGGTGTTGAGCAAAGCGCTGGCCATTTCCATGAACTTGGCAGGATTTCCCTCGCTGCTGCCCCGCACTAGAGGGGCGCGTCCGGCACGAGTGACAGCCATAGATACCTCAATTTTCACAAATGAAATGCTTGTTACATTTTCTCACAAGGGCTCTGCGATCAACCAGGGCCAGCGTTTCCTTGCTGTTACAGCGACTCCGGCCAATACTTAGGGATCCCTCCAAGTGCAAACCTTGCATGAGGCTGGAAAGAGCCATCAGCGAGTCGTGGTTTTCTCTTGGGTCAAGTGATGGATCAGCCAAATGGGGAGCACCGTCAGGCCGATCACCCCCAGAGCCACCACGCTGATCACCGGGCGCTGCCGAGGCTTGGTTAGCTGGCTGAACACCCAGATCGGCAGGGTTTGCTGCTGGCCAGCGGTGAAGGTGGTGACGATGATTTCATCGAAAGACAAGGCAAACGCCAGCAGGGATCCCGCCAATAGGGCCGAGGCCAGTTCGGGCAGAAGGATGTACCGAAAGGTTTGCAGAGGATTGGCCCCCAAGTCGGCAGAAGCCTCCAGTTGAGAGCGTCCCATGCGGCGAAACCGGGCTAGCACGTTGTTGTACGCCACCACCAGACAAAAGGTGGCATGGCCGATAACAATTGTCCAAAAGCTGAAAGGGATATGCAGCAAATGGATCGCCGAGCGCAAGGCGATCCCGGAGACAATGCCCGGCAAGGCGATGGGCAGCAACACCAAAAACGAGATCGTCTCGCGGCCAAAAAATTGGCTACGATAGACAGCCGCTGCCGCCAGGGATCCCAGCACCACCGCCACTCCGGTAGCCAGCACAGCCACCCGCAAAGACAAAAACAAGGCCCGCCAAATATCTGCCCGCCCCCAGGCCACGGCAAACCAATGCCAGGTCAGCCCCGGCAAAGGGAAGCGCAAAGTCGCCTCATCGGGGCTAAAGGCGTAAAGGACGATCACCAGCAGAGGAAGATGGAGAAAGAGCAGCACCCCCAGCGAGAACAGGAGCCAAAGCCATTGGCCGATGGGAAAAGGGCGAATCGGCATGGATGAGGGAGAATACAGAGCTGGATGGGGAACAGTCTACAGGTAGAGAAATGGTCTGTGAAATAGCCTTGTAGGGAAGCAGCCTTTGGCAAGGACTTTAGATTGCTTGGCCGACTTTGGAGCTCCAGTCGAGCAGAGCATCCCAAACCCAGATTAAACTCGCAGCATGATCGCGTTTTTAAGCGGCCACCTTGTGGCCATCGAATGGGGAGAGCGCAGCAGCCTCACCGTTGAGGTGCAGGGGATCGGCTATCGCGTCAAGGCCCCAGGACGTTTTCTCAAGCAACTGCCCGCAGTGGGGGAGCCCGTCCGGGTGTTCACCCATTTGGTGGTGCGAGAGACCGAGCTGGTGTTGTACGGGTTTGGCTCGCCAGCCGAGCGGGACTTGTTTGTGGAACTCATCAAAGTCTCGGGGGTGGGGCCGGCTTTGGGCTTGGCCCTGCTGAATACCTTCAGCCTGCCGGAGCTGGTGCAGGCGGTGGTGACCGAAAACGTGCGCCTGCTCTCCCTCACGCCGGGGGTAGGCCATAAAACGGCCCAACGGCTGGCCCTGGAGCTGAAAACCAAGCTGGCCCACTGGCGACAGGGGGTGGGAGTTGCGGATCAACCCTTGGCCGGAGGGCCGCCCATGCCCATCCGAGAAGAGGTGGAAATGGCCTTGCTGGCCCTGGGCTACAGTGCTCAGGAAATTCAAGCTGCCCTGCAAGCTCTGCCCACCCACCGCCGCCCAACAGAAGATTGGCTGCGGGATGCCATCACCTACCTGAGCCAGCAGCCATGAAGCACCGCCGCATTGCCATTCTGGGCGGAACCTTCAACCCTGTGCACCATGGCCACTTGATCATGGCAGAACAAGCTCTTTGGCAGTTTGACCTGGATCAGGTGCTGTGGATGCCCGCCGGGGATCCCCCCCACAAGCCTCTGGCCCCTGGCGCCAGCAAAGCCGACCGCTTGGCGATGGTCAAGCTGGCCATTGCCGACCACGAGCGCTTCGCCTGCTCAGAGCTGGAGATCCGCCGTCCGGGGCGCTCCTACACCATCGAGACACTGCGCACCCTCATCCAGGAGCAACCCAATACCCAGTGGTACTGGATCATCGGCGTGGATGCTCTGCGGGACCTGCCCCAGTGGTATCAAGCGGAAGAACTGGCCCGCCTCTGCCATTGGATTGTTGCCCCACGGGTGGATGCCGGCGATGCCGCCCAGGTGCTGCAGGCGGTGGCCGCAAAGCTGCCCATCCAAGCCCAAATCCTGGAAGCCCCTACCCTGACGCTCTCTTCCACCTACCTGCGACAGCAAATCCAAAAGGGAGGGTCTATCCGCTACCTGGTGCCCCCTGCTGTGGAGCACTATATCCGTCAGCACCGCCTCTATCTGCAGCCCTAAAGGAAAAAAGGGGGCGGATCCCCCCTCTAGAGTCACCAAACAGCTTAAGACCTGCCATACGCCACAGCCTCTCCCCGGAAGAGGGAAAGGCTGGAACTGGGTTGGGAAGTAAACTGCTTTTCTGGTACTCTGGAATACTTGTGCTCTGTGGGCAGTTGAGAGTGGGGTTGCGGCCAGGTGCCCCCATCAGTAGGCTAAGCCCATGCTGCGGGTGGTTTCGGGGCCAAGGTAGACTCGGATGCTCAGAAAATCGGTGGGACAAGCGGTTTCACAGCGTTTGCAGCCAACGCAGTCTTCGGTGCGGGGAGCGGCAGCGATCATGCCAGCCTTGTTGTTCCCCTTCCAGGGCACCATCTCCAACACGTCGGTGGGACAAGCCCGCACACACTGAGTGCAGCCGATGCAGGTGTCGTAGATCTTGACCGAGTGAGCCATTAGCGTTCTCCAGTCGAGCAGGTTGAAACGTTAAAAAGAGGTTTACCGAATCCGCAGGGCAGCAGCATCGCTGCGCAAGTGCCCTCAGTGTACAGTAGTCCTGGGAAGCCTCCAAAATCTCCGATCCAAATGTTCAAACAAATTTACATCCGGTGGGGTCGTCCTCTGAGCTGATGGGAAGGTTGCTAGGGTTGGGCTAGGATCGGCCTGAAGATCACAGGACAAGGGATCCCGAACATGGGGCGCTCGGTGCAGGATTGGCGAAGGCAAACTCAGGGCAATCTGCGTCGTCTGGGGCCAATTTTGCTGGAGATCTTCGAGGAAAACGTCCCTCGCCTACGCCGCTGGGATCAGCAGCTCACCGACTGGGTGCGCAGCCACCGCTGGGGGGTGGATCCGTCTCTGCCCAAGGTGGCTATCTATGTCCTGGGCGCAGTGGTGATCCTGGCGATCCCACTTCTCACGTTTGTGGCTTTGGGGGCTTTCCTGACCTTTCTGGGTGTCCAAATTGTCCAAAAGTGGTCACAAGGGGATCCCGCTCGCCAAACTCAGCGCCGCTATCTGCGCAGTGCTGACGCGGATGATGATGACTTTGATCTGGATTGAGAAAGGGGCTGCGGGGAATGGGCGGGCTAACTGTCCGCCGACCGTTGGGGCTCCTGGGAGTCTTGCTGCATGCCCAAGCGTTGTTTGACCTGTCTGATCACCTTCTGGTGAGAGCGGTTTTCCAGCCTGTTTAGGCCGATGGCGCCGGCCAGGATCCCCAACTGTAAGGCCAAGCTGGGCAAGGTGGTGTTCAAGTCCCGTCCCGCCAGGGCTCGAAAGAAAAACACAAACGCCCCGATGGTAGCCGAGAACCCCACCGCCAAGTAGATGAAGCGCCGCAAGCTGCGGTAGGGAGCGGCCAGCTCCGTCAACAGCCTCACCTGCTCTGCTGAAGAGGGATCCCGGCGTTGCGACAGGGGCGATCTTGGCTTGGGATCGGAGTCTGCCATTGGCTACACCTCCTCAGGCAACAAGAGGGGCTCCCGACCGGAAACCCCCGCCAAAACGGCTTCGGCAGCGCGGCAGGCGGCCAGAATATCTCGCTCTTCCCCTCCCAAGTACACGCGGCCAAAGCTACCGAAAGGCATCACCTCCAGGATGTTGATCTGGGCAGATTTTTCTGCCTCGTTGGCAGCCAGGGGGGCATAGCCTGCCGGTTGCACCTCCAGGATGTAGAGGGTTTGGCCAGCCAGGAGCATTTGGCCACGGCGGGAACGGTTAATCAACTGGGTTTGGTGGGGATCGATGTTGCGGATGATCTGGCTGGAGATGATGCGGGGCTTGAGGCGCTCCTGTTCACTCACCCCTAAGGCAGCCAGAATCGCCCGTCCGGCGGTGCGGGTATCCCCTTGGTTGCTGGAGTGTACTTCCAGAAGGCCGTAGAGGCGTTCCACCACCTGCAGCCCCGGCCTCACCGAGGTGGCCTTCAGGGCAATATCCATAACGCGGTTGATCTCGATGCCGGGGGAAATCTCGACCCACAAAGAAGTGTCCCCAGGCAGGGGCAAAAAGCCGTAGGCTACTGTGCCCAGATAAGCAGCATACTGGGGTTGCAGCCGATCCAAAAACACGTAACTGCGAAGGTCGATCCCCAAAAAAGTCCTCCCTTTGGGCTCGGTTGGATGGTGAGCTGATGTCGATCTATTCTTTACTATTCTTATTCTTCTCCAGCCTCATCGCAGCTCTTGGGTCCTTGGGCGGGCCGACCAACCTTCCAGCTCTACAGGTCACCCTGAGCCACCACCTTCACCGTTGTCAGGGCTTCCACGTCGATGGGCCCGCGCACGTGCAGCCGCTGGGTAGAAATGCCCAAAGACAGGTCGCGAAACGCTCCCAACGTGGGGATCCCAGCTCCCCGGCCTGCCGAGAGGGGGGAAGTGTTGATGTGGATCAGGGCGGCATCTACTTCCTGGAGAAAGCGCTGGGCCGCCGATTGGCTATCGGTGAGGATCGTCTCCGATTGACGGCAACCATTTTTGTTAATCCAGGCGATCGCCTCCGTCAGGTCGGCAATGGGCTGCAGGCGCAGATTAGGTCGTTCCGTCGAGTCAAAGCCTTGCCCAAGCGGCTGGAGCTGCGGGAACTGTTCCAGAATGGAGGCGGCTGCCTGGATATCGATCCCGTGACCCAGCAAGTCCTCCACCAAGGCGGTCAGATGGTTGGCGGCCCAATCGGTGTGGATCAGCAGCCAAAGGGTGAGGGGCTGATAGATAGGGATCCCTTCTGAGCCGTACTGGGCCAGGGGATCCAACAAAGCCGATTTGACCAAGGGCCAAGGGGCAGTGCGATCCAGATAGATGTGGCCGTAGCCCAAATGGGTAGCCAGAGTCGGCACTTTGCTGGCCTGCAACAGGAACTCCACCCAGCCGGGGCGACCGCAGGGAATCACCAGGTCTAGGTAGCGGGTTTGCT
This sequence comes from Thermostichus sp. OS-CIW-26, assembly GCF_054058395.1. Taxonomy (NCBI): domain Bacteria; kingdom Bacillati; phylum Cyanobacteriota; class Cyanophyceae; order Thermostichales; family Thermostichaceae; genus Thermostichus; species Thermostichus sp. OS-CIW-26. The sequence continues at coordinate 27,711 of NZ_JBSSAG010000027.1, forward strand.
GTAACAACGGCAATAGTGGGGAATCTACTTGGGGATCTGCGGTTCGGTCTTGGGCGGGCAAGGTTTGAATGGCCCCTTCCGGGATCCCGTGCTCATAAGCCGTCTCTGCCAAGAGGTTGACCATAGCCTGGTGAGTTTTCTGGATGGGACCGCTGCTGGCCAAAATCACGCCATTTCCTGTTTTTAGGCACATGCCAATGCCATTTAAGGCAAACTCGGGGTAGATTTCGTAGACCAGAGCAATCAACCCCAACGGGACGCGGTAGCGGCCAATAAACAGGCCATTCTCCTGGCGGTGCCCTTTCTCCAGCTTGCCAATGGGATCCGGCTGCTGGGCCAGGAGAGTCAGCAACTGGGCGGATCGCTGTAGACGCTCGGGGGTGAGCTTCAGGCCGTTGAGGATCCACTCCGGTACGGTTTGCTCGCGGCAACTTTCCAGGTCGAGGGTATTGGCTTCCAGGAGCAGATCGGAGCGCTCCAACAAACACCGCGAGAGAGCCAGCAGGGCCTGGCGCTTGGTTTGGCTGCTCAACCGCTGCATCTGCGGTAGTAAGCGGCGTACCTGTCGCAGAGTGGTACCTAAGTCAAAGTCTGAACCGAAATCTGTCACTTGAACTTCTCCCGCCTAGCCCATTAGAGACAGACCCGCTGCGTTCTCCAGACCACTGCTAACAAGAAATGGTTGGATCCACAAGTGCTGGGGCTGCCAATTCTGGAGACCAGTCGCTGGAGAAAATCTCACTCACCTCAGGGCCGCCGCAGCAGCAGGATCGCCGTTACCATCAGCAGCGTTAGCAACAAGCCGAGAATCATGAACCAACTGAGCAACTGGGTTTGGTTTGGGAAGAGCACTGCGCCGATGAACCCAACCGCCAAGACAATGCCCAAGCTGAGGGTGAGGCCCAAGAGCGCGGATCCCTGTAGGGTGTTTTCCCGCCGCAACACCCATTGGTAGCCGTTCCAGAACCACATTTTGCGATAGGGATAAGAAACGGCCAGTTGCTCGATGTACAGGCGGTCGGGGGTGATGGCAAAAATATGCTGGCAACGGCTACACCCAAAGGCTTCGGTTAGGGTGATCAGGCGCAACTGACCTTGGTGGCAGCACGGGCAGGGGTAAATTTTGGTGGGCTCAAGGGTCTGAGCGACACGCGAGGCTGATTTTTGACGGGGAGACTTGCGGGGAGAAGAGAAGGCCACAGCTCTCAGCCGGTGAGAAGTTGGGATCCCTCACATCCTATCTTCAGCTTACTAGCGCAGGAGCCCCGCACCGTACCCGTAGGGTTAGTGCCGGGAGGAATGCGCTTTGATGAAGTACAATGAACTTATGAGCCAAGTCCTGACCGTCTCCTGTAAGCTCAAGGCGTCCCAGTCGCAAGCCGCCAAATTGGACGCGACGATGGAGGCTTTTGGCCAAGCCTTGAACTGGGTCAACCAGAACACGCCGGAGAAGATCGTCAACGCGGTCAAGCTGCAATCCCTTTGCTACTACGAGATTCGAGCCCGGTTTGGCTTGTCCAGTAACTTGGCTCAACAGGTGTGCAGACGGGTAGCGGGTTCCCGCAAAGTGGCTAAGCAGAAAAAGCGTCCCGTCAAGGAGTTTAAGAGCGGCTTTGTTACCTACGACGCCCGTATCTTTTCGTTCCGTCAAAAAGACTGGACGGTGTCGCTCACCACGGTGGAAGGGAGAGAACGCTTTGAACTGGTCATTGGCAACTACCAGCGTGGGATGCTGGCTGGTTCCAACCCAAAAGCTGCCACGCTGATCAAGCGCAAAGATGGCTCCTACTACATCCAGATTTGCGTAGAGAAAAAACCACCCAAGCAACAAGATACCGACAAGGTGATCGGGGTGGACTTGGGGAGGACGGATATTGCCCATACGTCAGAGGGGGACAACTGGAATGGACAGCAGTTGAACCGAGTCCGAGACCACTACTCCCGGTTGAGGGCGGCACTCCAACGCAAAGCCAGTAAGGGCACACGCAGTTCGCGGCGCAGATGCAGAGAACTGCTGCAACGGCTGTCTGGCAAGGAGAGACGCTTTCAAGCGTGGGTCAATCATCGCATCTCCAAAGCTATTGTCTCTAGGGCAAAGGTCACAAACAGCGCTATTGCTCTGGAAGACTTGACAGGGATACGGGAGCGTATCAACCAACAACCCCGCAGCAAAGTCGAGCGACGCAGGGCCAACAGTTGGGCGTTCTACCAACTGAGGCAGTTTCTGGAATACAAGACTCTGCATGCAGGAGTTGCTTTGATTCTGGTGCCGCCTGCCTACACGTCGCAGACCTGTCACAAGTGTTTGCACATCCATCCCGACCCTGCGCAATCCTATCGCAGTGGTAAGTCGTTCAAGTGTGGGCACTGTGGATGGGGAGGGGATGCGGACTTTAATGGTGCGAACGTGATTGCGCTCTTGGGGGCTGCCGTAAACCAGCCTAGAGGTTCGGGCCTGTTTTGTTCTCTGGTAGAGCAGAGCAGGCTCAGGGCTACTGAAAGCCCGCTCCGTACCGCTTAGCGGTCGGAGTCGGGTAGTTTACGAAAGCGGAGTCAAGCCACCCAGAGATGGTGGACGTAGCGCCAGGTGAGGATTTGGTTGAGGGCGAGGAAGATCAAAGCTAGAAGCCCGTAGCCCAGCTTCAGGATAGTGCCAAGATAGCCAAGCACCCTTTGGGGGATGAAGCTGAAATCGGTGTGTTTGGCCCAATGCACCAACGCCAGCACCTGCACGATGTGAACCGGCAGGCAATAGCGGCTCATGCTTCGCTGGCCCAAGGGGCTCGTACCCGTCAGGGCAATGTAAAACATGGCCCAAGCAGCCAGGTGAAATCCCAGCCGCTCCCGCCAACACTGGCTTCTACCTGCCATAACTCCTGCCGCATCCATTAAACCTGTAACAAGCAGGGATCCCAGGGTGGCAGACACAAACAGTTGGCTAAGAGCGTCAGCCCACAGCCCAGGGTCTTTCATCGGTGCAGAAAGAGAGAGTAAGCTTTGCCAGCGTTCGGCGGAAAGGACATATGTGCGAGCTTGGAAAATAGCTTGATAATTGGCTTTCACGCCGGTAAAGTAACGCTGCATTTCCAGGTAGAGATCCCAGCGTCCGAAGCGGAGCTGACAGTAGAGAAAAAAGCCCAGGCCACCCAACAGAGCCAAGCTCGCTGCCATACTCGTCCAAAACCAACGGCGGGCTTGGGTTCTCTCCCCCGCTTTCAGGAGATTCAAAAAAGGGAGCAGCGCCACCGGCAAGCCGACAATCCGAGTAGCACTCATCACCAAGCCGTGGATCCCAGCCAGGAGCATCAGCAGGGGACGGCCCCCGTGAATTGACCAGTAGAGAAAACCCAGTAGGCTGGCCATAAACAAAGACTCGCTGTAGCCCACGACCAGGTAAAAGCTGGTGGGATAAAAGAAGATGAGCAAACTGGCCAAAATTTGCCAGAGGGGGGGAATTTGCCACCTGCGGTAAAGCAGGAAAAGGTAAACCCACATCAGCCAGCAAAAGAGCTGGGCGGTGAGGTAGAGCCCCAGTTCAGGGTCAACTCCCACAAGGTGACTGATTGCGGCCACTGCCAGGGGATAGCCGGGGAAAAAAGCTACGTTGCTCTGCTCATAGGCAATCTTGTCGAAACCCACAAACTGGTACCCCCGCCGCACAATGCTGAGATACCAATAGCTATCCCGCTGACTCAGGGCTGTGAAGGCAGAAGCATAGTCGCTCTCCTCACTCCAGAGGGAGATCATAAAGATCTGCAGCACTGTCAAGGCCAAACTGGGCAACAAGATTTGCCCTAAGAAAGGGGCAAGGTACTGCCGACCTCGCTGCAACAGATGACTGAGAGGAAAGCTCATCGCTGAATCGTTAAGGGTGAAGATGGCACTTTGATTTCTTCTTGGTAATCGTCGTCGGAGTTCACCTGCCAGAGATTGTGACTACCGGGTCGGAGAATGTTCTCAGCCGCCAGCAAGCCCATCAGTAAACTGTGATCTTGGTTGTTGTATTTAAATGAGCCGTAGCGGCCCACCACTTGTAGATTTTCAAACTGGCTGAGATACTCCTGCAAAATGGCTAAATCTTCTTTATAGCTACCGGTATAGATGGGATAAGTGCGGGGCAGGCGCACCACAAAGCCACTGTAGATCTTTTGATCGTGAAGCAGGCCAATTTGACGCAGCTCCTTCTCGGCCAAAGCCAGCAATTCCTCCTCAGGAGCTTGCCACAAGGGATCCCCAAAGTTGCACCAATACTCACAGCACAAGGGGGTTTGCTCTTGGTTGGGCAACATGGCCGGAGACCAATTGGCGAAGTTGGTCACCCGTCCCACCCCCACCGTTGGATCGTTGATATACAGCCAGTTATCGGGGAAGAGCTGGGATCCCTGCACAATCAAGTAAACCAAGACAGTATTGCGAAATCTGAGATTGCGGGCTGCCTGCAGCACTTGGGGGGGAGGCAATTTCCGCAGGCTCTGCACCAACACCGTCAGAGGGATCGAGGAAATGACGTGGGAGGGGGAGACCCAAGTTTCACTTCCATCCTGAAGATTGCGCAGTTGCAGCTCGACAACTTGGGATCCCCGATGTCTGAGGGTGACTACTTCTGTGTTGAGCAGGACTTTTTGTCCCTCGGCAAGCAAATACTCCTGCATTTTTTCATAGAGCTGCCCGGATCCCAGACGAGGAAACTGAAACTGGTCGATCAGAGACTTGGCCAAGCTTCGATTCCACCCCAAGGCCTTTTGGATGGCTTGCCCAAGGCTGAGACCTTTGATGCGCTGGGCAGCCCAATCAGCACTGATCTCGGTACAAGGGATCCCCCAAAGCTTTTCCGTATATCCTTCAAAGAACATTTGAAAAAGCCGAGTACCGAACTTGCCCTTAACCCAGTCGGCAAAGTTCTGGGGAGCCGGCTGTGGGATTAATTGTGCCCAAAGGTAGGAAAGGACAATGCGAAGACTTTCCCACCAGCCCACTTTCCGTAGAACTTCCCAAGCTTGAATGGGGTACTGAAAATACTTCTTGCGGTAGTAGATGCGGGTAAGCCGCCGAACCGTTACCTGTTCGGATCCCAAAACGTGGTTCCACAGCTCCAGCACGGGCGGAATCTTGGTAAAAAAGCGGTGCGGGCCGTAGTCCAGAATAAACCCTTGGTAGTGGATGCTTTTGGCCAGGCCCCCAACTCTCTCTTCCCGTTCCACCACCACCGCGGGAAAACCGAGCTGGGTTAAGCGGTAGGCAGCCGCCATGCCCGCTGGCCCTGCCCCCAGGATGTAGATGGGATCGCGCACTCTATTCCCTCTCGCAACTACCCCGTGGAGACATTCTAAAGCAGGTCGGGAAAGTCCCCTGCCACCGGACAATTCCCTACAAAGCCCTGGGAAAATGGGCACAGAGGTTAGACTGGTGAGGCTGCGGCTGGAGGCTGGCCTGTGCTGTTAACCAAGGGCTTTGAGGTGGAAATGTACACCGGCACCGCCGCCGGGGAAGTGGTGGGCTTGTCGGATCGCATTTGCCAGGCTTTGCCAGGGTTTGTACGGGAGCCGGATCGGCGCAACGTGGAGTATATCACCCCTCCCCTTCGCCGCTACGAAGACCTGCTCTGTGCTTTGTTGCGGCCTCGCCTGCAGTTGCGGCAATTTTTGCGCCGTCTTGGCCCTTACACCCTTCTGCCAGGGAGCACGCTAGCTTTGGGCGGCAGCGACCACTTCGAGCGGTCGGATCCCGGCAACCCCTACCACGACTACATCGAGCGCACCTATGGCACGCGGGTGGTAACTGCTAGCATTCACATCAATGTCGGCCTGCCGGATACCGAGGCTATCTTCCGGGCTTGCCGACTGTTGCGGGTGGAAGCATCTCTCTACCTGGCCCTGAGCGCTTCCTCTCCTTTTCTGGACGGACGGGTGACGGGATCCCACTCCAGCCGTTGGCAGGTGTTCCCCAAAACGCCGGCTCAGGTGCCCTTCTTCCGGGATCACGCCCACTACATTGCCTGGATCCAGGAGCAGCTAGCCTTGGGCACCATGCAGAATGTGCGCCACCTGTGGGCCTCGGTGCGACCCAACGGCCCGGAGCGGCCCTACCACCTCAACCGCGTGGAGCTGCGCATTTGCGATCTGGTGGGGGATCCGGTGATGGTTCTGGCGATTACCGCCTTGGTGGAAGCCCGTCTCTGGCAGTTGCTGGCCCAGCCGGAAGCGCTGGATCCCTTGCGGGGGCCCTTTACCCCAACAGAGCTGGAGAGCCTTTGCGAAGCCAACGAGCAGGCTGCTGCTCGAGAATCACTGCAATCTCATTTGGTCGATTGGCGGACAGGCCGGGAACGGGCGGCCCAAGAGTGGATCGAAGAGCTGCTGACCGAAGCTTGGCGTATTGGCCAACCTCAAGGCTTGGGCTGTTTTCTAGCTCCCTTGCAAACTCTGCTCCACCAGGGCAATGAGGCCCAACGCTGGCTGAAGCAAGTCAACCAGGGATCCACACCTGCCCAGGTGTACCAACAGGCCATCCAGGAGCTGGCCGAACAAGACCGAGAGAGCATGACTCTAGTCAATAATAAGCTCAACTATACTGAAAATAATGTATAATATGTTCAGTACGGATTACTACCAGTTGATCTTTCTGTTTACTTTCGAGTCTGCCAACATGGTAGCCAAAGCAAAGCAGAAAATTGGTAGTAAGACGACACGGAAACTGCGCTTTGGGTATTCTACTCAAAGCTTTGCGGGATACCGCCATTCTGTTTGGACTCCGTCCCGCTAACGCGAATGGAAACAAACAGAATGCTATCGCTGCATAGTTGAACAGTGATGTTCAGCAATGTTCAGCGTAAATGTATCAGACAGAGCAAATCAGGGCACTGAAGGTCTCACTCTGGCAAACGAGCAAAGCTGACCCCTCGGTAGTAGTAGGCCAAAATTTGGCGGTAAGTCCAGCCTCGGCGGGCCAATTCTTGGGCGCCCCACTGGCTCATGCCAATGCCATGCCCAAACTTGGGATAGGGGCTGACATCCGGTAAGCTCATCAAATAAGGGATCCCACTCACCCCGACGGTTTGGCCGCCGCTGCTGGCGCTGTACATGGCATTGACAAACTGACCCCCATACACCATGACCACACCACGGGTGGCTTGTGTTGCTTCCAGGGCGGCTGCCGACCGCTGGAAAAGCCCTCGGTACACCTGGGAGCGAGTATCGCTAAACACATCAAACCAACCTCGGGAATTGCGATGGTAAAGAACGTAGCTGCGGGCTGCCACCGCTTGCGCCTTCAGGGCTTCTGGGAAGAACCGGGATCCCATTTCTGCATCCACCACACTGGCCACATAGTCTTCTAGATCCACGTAGTTGATGGCCATCACCATGTTGTAGCCAGTCAAGAGCACCTTGCCGGAGTACCAGCGGCCATTCACTGCCACCAGGCCACCCTCCTGAGGTTCGATGAACAGCACCGGGTCAACCACCCCATGCAGACGCACCCCTTGAGGGCTGGGCTGAGCCAAAAACCCTTGCATAGGGGGCAGATCTGCCAGCACCTCTCCCCGACCGTTGATCAGTTGGGCAGGGAGAGAAACGCCTACCACCAGAGGGGCAGTGGTATCGGCCAATTGCACTCGCACTGTCACCCCCCAGACGGCTTCCACCCATCCCCAGAAGGCACTGACCACCAGGGATCCCATCAGGGCCAGCCAATGCCGCGCTTCCATAGCCCGTGCCCAGAGTTGCTTTTTGTACACCAACTCCAACTTAGGATAGGGCGAGTTTCCAGAAATGGGCCGGTTTGTCTGTAGAAACTGCAGAGGGCTTGAGTCTCAATTCAGGTGTGGATCAGGTGTGGAGCAGGGGGGATCTGATAGAGATATGAGACTATCTATGAACGGGATCCCGTCTCCGGGGGAGCGGGCTGACCCGGTGGCTCCAGGAGGTCGGGTTGCGGCTGTCCTCCAGACAACCCGAAAGGCTGTCCGGCCCCAGGCCCAAGGCAAAGCGCAGCGAGTCCCCCGGTCGCCCATTGGAGAAGAAGAGAAAAGAACCCAAGGAAGCCAAGGAAAGAAGAGCCGCATAGCCAAACATGGCTCGATAGCCGGATCCCGCTGCTAAGGTGCCCAAAAGGGGCCCCGCCAGGCCAATGCCCAAATCAAACCCGCACATCACCAAGCTAAACAGGCGACCCCGCTCCGCCGGCTCCGAGCGATCGGCCACGAGGGCAGAGATGAGAGGGATCAAAGTACCAAAACCGCAACCCACCACGATCCCAGCAGCCAGAAAAGCGCCGGTGCTGTTGGCAACAATCAGGATCCCCATCGCCAGGGCATAGGTGACCAAGCTGAGGGAGATAAACGGCCCCCGCCCATAGCGATCGGAAGCGCGACCGGTGAGCAGGCGCACTCCAAAGCTGGCAAAGGCCACTGCCGTATAAAAAAGACCTGGATTCAGGGGAACTCCGGCTTCTTGGATTAACAAGGCCACAAAGGTGGTCTGGGTGCCGAAGGCCAACCCCACCAAAAACATCACCCAAGCGAGGGAGCGCACCTTCGGGCTGCCCAGAAAGCTCCAGAAGGCCCCATCCATCGGCAGGGATCCCCAATGCTCACGCCGCTGTTCTCGAACCAGTTGGGTACAAAGAAAGCCCACCAACCCCAGCAGAGCAGAGAAGAGAAACGAAGGGCCATAGCCGGCAAACTCCTGCAAAAAGCCGCCCAAAGCAGGGCCAATGGCTGCGCCGATCGGATTGACCAAACTCATGTAGCCCAGGATCTCACCCCGTTTTTCTTCTGGGGCAAAATCCACCACCAAAGTCACATAGGCCGTGGCAAAAGCGGCGATGCTAACCCCATGAAAGGCTCGCACCAGCGCTACCCATGGGATCCAATCGGAGAGCCAGTATCCTATGGGGGCCATCCCCACCACCCCCATGCCGATAAGCAGCACGATCTGCCGGCTGTGGCCATCCGCCAGGCGCCCCAACGCAGGGCGAAAGGCCAGCAACCCAATCGAAAAGGCCCCCATTACCCAGCCCACTTGCTGGCTGGTGCCACCGGCATCCCTGACGTAGAGAGGCAACGTGGGCAGCAGCGAGGATAAACTGGCCCAAAAGAGCAGCCCAGCCACAAACAAAATGCCCAAGTTGCGCCGCTGTGCCGGCTGCAGCTGCCCGAATACCCTCACGCCAACTCCTTATGCAAAATGGAACTCAAAGCGTTCTCCCAGAACCGCGCCCTAGGATAAGCCCACCTTCGCCGGATCCCTCAGCTCGAAATATTTAGGTGCTAACCTTTCTGATTGTAACCGTATGGTCTGGGGCTGGGAACCGGCCCTGCTCGCCTTTGCAGGCGCCTCCAGTCTGGGATAACAGCTAACCTCAAGTTACCTAGAGATGCGCTTTTTGGACTCCGACCCATGCCTGAACGATCGGATCCCCTCACTCGCAGCTTGATTGCCCTGATCCGGGGTTACCAGGTGGGTATTTCTCCTTGGCTGCCGCCTGCTTGTCGCTACTACCCCACCTGCTCCCAGTACACCTTGGAAGCGGTGCGGCGCTACGGTGCCCTACGTGGGGGTTGGCTGGGGCTCCGTCGCCTCTGTCGCTGTCATCCCTGGCACCCAGGGGGCTACGATCCAGTTCCCGATTTGCCGGGATCCGCGCCGACCCAGAAACCATTCCGCTAGCCGGACTCAGGAGACATTTAGGTCGATTGTGGGTAGCAGGCCACAACCTCGATTTCTACTCGGGCATTGAGGGGCAGGCGAGCCACCTGCACGCAAGAGCGGGCCGGAGCCGGATCGGTGGCAAAAAACTCTCGATAAACCTCGTTCATGGCCGCAAAGTCCTCCATATCGGCCAGGAAAACCGTTGTCTTCACCACATTGGCGAGAGTGGTGCCCCCCGCTTCCAGCACTGCCTGCACGTTCAGCAACGCCTGCCGAGTTTGAGAAACAATGTCCTCCCCCACCAGTTTGCCGGTTTTGGGATCCAGGCCCACCTGTCCGGCGGTGAACAGAAACGGCCCCAGAGCAGTAACGCCCTGGCTGTAAGGGCCGACAGGAGCGGGGGCAGCCTCAGTTTGCACAGCACAAGGGCCTGGCCCGATTTGGCCCTGCTGGTGGCCGATCTCTGGCTTGGCCGGCTTCGTCTGCTCCATAGAGGTTTGCCCAACTCTGTCGCTACGCTACCACAGGTGGATTGCCGAAGAGCGGGGCTGAGAATGCCAAGATGAATTTCAAGATGAATTTGTTGATAGGGAGAGGGATCCATGCCTTTGATCAAGCTGCAAACGTCTGTGCAACCAGAAATCGCCGCAGTAGAGGAACTGCTTAAGGTGCTGTCTGCTGCTCTATCGGAACAGTTGGGCAAGTCGGAAGCCTACGTGATGACTGCCTTTGAAGGTGGGATCCCGATGACCTTTGCTGGCAGTGGGGATCCCTGTTGTTACCTAGAAATCAAGAGTATCGGGCAATTTTCCGCCCAACAAACCCGAGCCATGAGCGAGTTTTTTTGCGGCACCATCGAGGCCCGATTGGGGATCCCCAAGAAGAGGATTTACATTGAGTTCAGCGATGCCAAAGGCTATCTTTGGGGATGGAACGGCACGACTTTCGGGTAAAGATACTTCCCCCACTCCAAGAGCTGTCTACTCTGGCTTGCCCTAGCTCGCCTCACAAGAACTTTGTAGGAGTTTAGCCAATGGAAGAGCTACCTCAACTCAACACAAATCCCCAAAAGCAGCGGATTTTGCTTAAGCTTGCTACCGGCTTGGGCTTGGCCATTTTTATCTTTTGGGCAGCCCATCGATTGGGATTTTTTGGAGTTATTCAAGACTGGCTCGCCGAAGCTCTGGCTTGGATTGAAAGCTTGGGGTTGCTGGGGCCGATCCTCTTCATTGCCATTTACATTGTAGCGACGGTGCTGCTTCTACCAGCCTCGGTGCTGACCTTGGGGGCAGGGGCCGTGTTCGGGTTGCTGGCCGGAACTGTGTACGTGCTGATCGGGGCAACCATTGGAGCGAATTTGGCCTTTTTCATCGGGCGCTACTTGGCGCGGGAACAGGTGGCGAAATGGATTGAGGGAAATGCCAAGTTTGCGGCCATCGATCGAGCGTTGGGACGTGAGGGATGGAAAATAGTCGGCCTGATTCGGCTGTCGCCTGCGTTTCCCTTCAATGTGCTCAACTACGCCCTGGGGCTGACCCAAATTTCTTTTCTGGATAACTTGCTGGGCACCGCTGGAATCGTGCCGGGCACTTTTATGTATGTGTACATCGGCTCGTTGGCGGGATCCCTGGCCGACATGGAAGGCGCGGAGTTGGATCCTCAGGCTCAAACCGCCCAATGGGTCGTTCGCCTCGTGGGGCTCATCGCCACCATAGCCGCTACCGTCTACGTCACTCGCATTGCCCGCAAAGCCCTACAAGAAGCGGTGGAGCCTGCCTAGGGAATTGCATTTTAAACAAGAATGAAATCTGTTGCATTGCTTCCCAACTCCTCTCTCTCTGGGAGAAGGACTGGAGGTGGTCGCGGAAGCGGCGCGGAGCGTTTGGGCAGCAGTAGGAGTGTCTCAATCCAGTTTGAAATGACTATAAGTTGGCTCGGCGAGCTAGTGTGTAGAAAGCACCGGGTTGAGAACGCTCACCGTTGGGCAGAGGCTTAGCCGACAGCTTGACAGAGGGTTTCCTGCCTGATACATTTACGCTGAACACTGCTGAACATCACTGTTCAACTATGCAGCGATAGCATTCTGTTTGTTTCCATTCGCGTTAGCGGGACGGAGTCCAAACAGAATGGCGGTATCCCGCAAAGCTTTGAGTAGAATACCCAAAGCGCAGTTTCCGTGTCGTCTTACTACCAATTTTCTGCTTTGCTTTGGCTACCATGTTGGCAGACTCGAAAGTAAACAGAAAGATCAACTGGTAGTAATCCGTACTGAACATATTATACATTATTTAGTCATGCTCGTCTGCGTCAACCGAACCGCGGCTTTTGGGCCTGAAAGACCTCTTGGGCTTTGGGATCCCCTCGCTGAGGGCGGTGTTGAACTCCACTTCGGTCATGGTGCTAGAGCCGAGATAGTAGCCCCAACGATACACCAGATCCCCAAGGATGCCGTAGTGTCTCAGGGTTTGCAGATCTTTCATCAGGAGCGCACCGTCACGAACGGATCCCACACCAGAAACCCTGCTCTGCTTTTTCGCCATTCGCATCTTCCCTTACAGCATTTTTGGGCCTGACTTTTAACTTGAAGAAGACCCCGTTTTGTTCCCACCTCAGCTTCAATTTTAGGTTGTGTTGATCTTTCATTTGAGCCAAAAGAGAGCACTGACGAGATAGAGAAAACTCAAGAAGTTCCTGGCCAATTTGTCAAAACGAGAACATAGATGCCGGTACTGCTTTAACTTATGAAAAAAGCATTCGATTAAATGCCTCTCTTTATACAGATGCTTGTCATAATGCCGCTGCGTCTTTCTA
>NZ_JBSSAG010000028.1:0-33779 GCF_054058395.1 Thermostichus sp. OS-CIW-26
CTCCGTCCCGCTAACGCGAATGGAAACAAACAGAATGCTATCGCTGCATAGTTGAACAGTGATGTTCAGCAGTGTTCAGCGTAAATGTATCAGAACAAGCTCTGCTCTGTAAACAAGCGTACACTCCAGGGGGCGGTGATGCCGTTGTAGAAGGCCAACCCCAGAACGGGCAGGCTGAGGAATCCATAGGCAATCTGGGCCAAAGGGATCCCGAGGGCATCGGGGATAAGGCTGTTGTCTCCCAGAGGGGCGATGAGCAACAGCTTCTGCCAATGGTGGGGTTGTAGACGGGCCGAGCGCAGCGCAAACCCTGCCGAGAGGGAATTGGCAATGACGTGACACGGTCGCCCGATCACCTGCTGGACAAAATCCCCGATCATCTCGGCGTAGAGACTGCCGGTGTACTCCAAATCTGGACGTTCTGAGTTGCCCCATCCCAACAAATCCAGAGCATAGACTTGATAGTGCTGCCCCAGCTCCGCCATAATGGCACGAAACTCATAGCTGGAGGAGCCTGCCCCAATGCCGTGCACCAGCAACAACGGCTGGCCGGATCCCATGACCTTGTAAAACAGGCGATGACCCCGCCAGAAGTGGTGCCTTTCCTCTCCCGGCAACAGGCTCTGCAGAGGCTGAGTTTGGGAAGAGATCCAAGCGTTGAGAACGGCTAGAGCACCCAAGCCGCCGACTGTAGCCCAGAGGCTGGTCTTGAGAACTTGGCTCAGCTCCTTCATGCTCAGCAGCCCGGCTGGGGAACTTACTTTTTCTTAAGGCGGTAGGTGATGCGCCCTTTGTTGAGGTCATAGGGGCTCAGCTCCACCTTAACCCGGTCGCCAGGCAAGATCTTGATGTAGTTGCGGCGAATTTTGCCGGAGATATGAGCGAGCACGTTGAAGCCGTTGTCCAGATCCACTCGGAACATGGCGTTGGGCAGGGATTCCGTAACAACCCCCTCCATTTCAATGGCATCTTCCTTAGACAATGAGCCCTCCCAAAAACGACATAACAAATAACAGAACAATCCACAGCCGCGACGACACGCGCTGTTAAGAAATGAAAATATACTCCATCTCTTCTATCCTAACCGTTGCAGTCCTTCATCAGGGGATCCCTTAGGACTGAAAAGGCGTGCGATCGGTCAAAATTTCTGCTCCAGACTCGGTAACCAAGACCGTGTGCTCAAACTGAGCTGACCAAGAGCCATCTACTGTGACCACCGTCCATTGGTCTGGCAACACTCGGGTTGCCTCTCCCCCCGCATTCACCATCGGCTCAATGGCCACTGTCATGCCGGAGCGCAGCTTGGGATTGGGCAGATCGCGGGTGCGATAGTTGGGAAACTGCGGCTCCTCGTGCAGGTTGCGCCCCACCCCGTGACCAACATACTGCTTCACCACAGAATAGCCCCGCCCCTCGATGTAATCTTCAATGGCACCCGAGACATCCTGAAGCCAAACGCCGTGGCGCACACAGTCGATGCCCGTCTGCAGGGCTTTGGCCGCTGTATCGATCAGATCCCGGGCTGCGTCGCTCAGGGGTTCCAGGCCGATGGTGATACAGGAGTCCGCATGCCAGCCCTCGACGATGGCACCAAAATCCACTTTGACCACATCTCCCGGCTGCACCACTTTACGGGGACTGGGGATCCCGTGCACCACCTCATGGTTGACACTGACACAAACGCAGGCGGGAAAGCCGTAGTAGCCCTTGAAACTGGGCAAAGCATTGAGTTGGGCCACCCGTCTCTCAGCATAGGCATCGATATCTGCCGTAGTCCAGCCCGGCTCTAGGCGCTCCGCGATCTCCTGCAATACTTGGGCCACCACCCGACCGGCCCGCCGCATTTTCTCCACTTCGCGGCGAGATTTGATCTCAATAAGCTGCATGCCCCGCCGCTGGGAGGGATTTCCAGCTCCTGCTCTGATCACGCCGTCCTCCTGAAGCCTTCCAAAAGAGCCTGCAGATGTTCCTGTACGGATTCCATCGGCTGGTTGCCGTTGACCCGTTGCAAGCGCCCCTTGGCCTCATAAAAATCAATTAGGGGAGCCGTCTGCTGCCGATAGACCTCCAGACGCTTGAGAATCACCGACCGATCCGCATCATCGCTGCGCCCCTGTTCCTTGCCCCGGGCCAGCAGCCGGGCCACCACCACCTCATCCGGCACCTCCAAGTTGAGGACGTAGTCATAATCTTGGCCCAGCTCTTGCAGCAGCTCTTCCAAGGCCTCTGCCTGGGCTAAGGTGCGAGGAAATCCATCTAGGATCCAGCCCTGCTCCGGAGACTGCTGCAACTGCCCCTTGACCATCCCGATCAGCACCTCGTCGGGCACCAGCTCTCCCGCATCCATGTAAACCTTGGCCTGGCACCCCAGGGGCGTTTGGGCTTTCACCTCGGCCCGCAACAGATCGCCTGTGGAAATTTTGGGCGTGTGGTAAATGGCCGCCAGCCGCTCCGCCTGTGTACCTTTGCCCGCCCCCGGCGGCCCCAGAAAGATCAACCTCGGCACTACTGTTTGACCATCCCTTCGTAGCGTTGTGAGATGACATAAGTCTGGATCTGCTTGGAGGTCTCAATCGCCACCCCCACCAAAATCAGCAGCGAGGTCGCCCCCAAGCCTTGGAAAGTGGTGATGCCGGTTGCCCGTTCCACCGTCGTCGGGATGATGGCCACCGCGCACAGGAACAAAGCCCCCAGCAGCGTCAGGCGGTTGAGGATCCCTTCGACATACTCGGCAGTGGCCTTGCCCGGGCGTACCCCTGGAATGCTGGCCCCCATCTTCTTCAAGTTTTGAGCCAGATCCACCGGGTTGATGAGCAAAGAGGCGTAGAAGTAGCTGAAGAAGAGGATCAGCACGAAATAAAAAGGAATGTAGAACCAGGAGGTGGGGGATAGGAAGTTGGCCACCTGCACCAAAGTCAGGTTTTGGGTGTACTGGGCCAGGGCCAGAGGCAGGGACATCACCGAGTAGGCAAAGATGATCGGCATCACCCCCCCCTGGTTCAGCCTCAGGGGCAGATAGCTTTTCTGCTCGCGGAACAGCTTGTTGCCCACCTGGCGCTTGGCGTAGACGATAGGGATCTTGCGGCTGCCTTCTTGGACAAAGACAATGCCGACAATGGTGACCAAAAAGATTGCCAGCAACAGCAAGATGCCACCGATGGTGCTGCTATCGGCACGGGCCAGGCTAATAGTCTGTCCGAGGGCACGGGGCAGAGTGGCAACAATGTTGACGAAGATCAAGAGCGAAGGGCCACTTCCCACCCCCTTCTCCGTGATCATCTCTCCCAGCCACATCACAAACAGGGATCCCGCCGCCAGAGCCAAGGTGGTGGAGGCCATGAAGGCCAACTCATTGGTGGTACTGGCAAACTCCCGCACCCAAAAGGAAATGCCAATGCCCTGGATAATGGCCCAGCCCAAGGTGACATAGCGGGTGTATTGAGAAATCTGCCGCCGCCCCTGTTCTCCCTCGTTTTTCTGCAGGTTCTCCAAGGCTGGAATGGCCGAGACCAGCAACTGCATGATAATTGAGGCATTGATGAAGGGCAGGATCCCAAGGGCGAAAATTCCCAAAGCAGAAATCCCCCCGCCGGAGAAGACATCCAGCAAGCCAAACACAGGGCTGTTGGCAGCTTCGGCAGCAAAGCGGGCCCGATCGATACTGGGAATGGGGATGTAAATGCCCAGTCTGACCAACAGCAGCAAGCCCAAGGTGAGAAGCAGACGGCTGCGCAGGCCAGAGGCCATAGCCATCTGCATAAAGGTCTCTTGGGCAGAGGGGGCGGAACCTCGTGTGTCAACCATAGGGAAGAGAATCTCGCGGGAGCAAAGGGCAAGGTTAGCTATCTACCACTCTACGCTGCTGGTGGAGCAGTCGGCAAAATCAAAGCAAAATCAAAAAAGTGCAACTCAGCGCCACCCGGCAGAAGCCGGCCAGAGCAACGGGAAGGGGCGGTCTAGGATCCCAAGATTTCCACCCGACCTCCGGCTGCCTCGATCTTGGCTTTGGCTGAAGCGGTAATAGCCGCCGCCCTGATCGTCAGGGGCACGCTGACTTCCCCATCCCCCAAGATCTTCAGCGGGCCATCGTTGGTGGTGACGATCCCTCGTTCCATTAAGCTTTGCAGGCTGACCTCGCTGCCGGCAGGCAGATCCGCCAAGGCGCGCAGGTTGACCAGGGTGTATTCCAGACGCCGCGTGTAGCGGGGGAAATGCTTAAGCTTGGGCAAACGCCGGTAGAGGGGAGTCTGCCCCCCTTCAAAGCCGGGTCGTGTACCACCCCCCTTGCGGGCCTTTTGCCCCCGCATCCCCTTGCCACAGGAGGCCCCCTGCCCGGCAGAAACGCCACGACCTAGCCGCCGCCGCCGCCGCGTCGAACCTGCTTGAGGCCGAATGTCTTCCAGTCGCATGTCTACCTCTAGCTCACTTGCTCAATATCACCTGTCCATCACTTGCCCAATAGGCGGCGCACATCGATGTCTCGGTCTTGGGCCACCTGCTTGAAGGTACGCATCCGCCGCAGCGCATCGATGGTGGCACGGGCATTGTTAAGGGGGTTGCTGGATCCCAGTTGCTTGGCCAAGCTGTTGCGTACACCCGCCAGCTCCAGAACGGTGCGGACTGCCCCCCCTGCGATGACGCCTGTGCCGGGAGCTGCTGGCATGACCAAGACGGTGGCACCGCCGCCTGCCCCCTGCATGGGATGGGGTACGGACAAACCTTTGGTGAGGGGCACCTCAATCAGGTGCTTTTTACCGTCCACAACTCCCTTGCGTACTGCTCCGATCACATCGTTGGCTTTGCCTACGCCAACCCCGACTTGGCCCCGCTCGTTGCCGACCACCACCACAGCGCGGAAGCTCAACTTCTTGCCGCCCTTGACCACCTTGGTGACGCGCCGAATCTGGATGACCCGCTCTTGCCACTCCGTGGGCTGCTCTTCGCGGCTTTTCTTGCTTCTGCGACGTTCCCTCTGCTCAGCCATGTGCTATGTCCTCAGTAGCTAGAACTGTAACCCTGCTTCTCGGGCAGCTTCTGCCAAAGCCTGAACGCGCCCGTGATAGAGCTTGCCCCCCCGATCGAAAACCACGCGGGAAATGCCCATCTGTAAGGCTCGTTCGGCAACTGAGCGGCCCACCAAGGCAGCCGCTTCTTGAGTAGCCGTCCCGGTTTCTTTGAATTTTTCGCGCAGCTCCCTGTCCAAGGTGGAGGCGGAGGTTAAGGTATGCTGGGCTACATCGTCGATCACCTGGGCGTAGATGTGTCGATGGGAGCGAAACACGGCCAGGCGAGGCCGCTCGGCAGTGCCAAAGACCTTGCGGCGAATGCGTCGATGACGACGTTGGGTGGTGATTTTGCGGCTGGTTTTCATAGGACTCCGTCCCGCTTTCGCAATGGGCTATTTACTTCTTCGCTTTCCCGGATTTACCCGCCTTGCGGCGAACTTGTTCCCCTAGATAACGGATCCCTTTCCCCTTGTAGGGCTCTGGGGGCCGGACGGCTCGGATACGGGCGGCAGTATTGCCCACCAGTTCTTTATCTGTGCCTGAGACAACAATGATGTTGTTTCCCTCAACGGCAATTTGGATGCCAGGGGGAAAGGGGATCTCCACAGGGTGACTGTAGCCGACGTTCAAAACCAACTTGCTGCCTTGGATGGCAGCCCGGTAGCCCACGCCCACCAATTCCAGCCGCCGCTCAAATCCCTTGGACACTCCGTCTACCATGTTGGCGACCAAGGTGCGGCAGAGGCCGTGCAGTTGGCGGGCAGGCCGAGAATCGTTGAGACGGCTGACCGTGAGCATCTGAGCGTTTTGCTGGACTGTGATCAAGGGCGGCAAACTGCGGGACAGTTGACCTTTCGGGCCTTTCACTGCAATGTGTTGGCCGTCGATCTGGATCTCCACCTTGGCAGGAAGGGCGATGGGGCGTCTACCGATACGGGACATGGGAAAAACTCCTGACCAGAGAAAACTTAAGGTCTAGTAGACAAGACAGAGGACTTCACCACCAATGCCCTGCTTACGAGCCTCCCGGTCGGTCATGATGCCGTTGGAGGTGGAGATGATGGCGATCCCAATTCCTCCCAGCACTCGGGGCAGCTCTTTGTGGTTGCGGTAAACCCGCAGGCCGGGTCGGCTCACCCGCTTTAGACCATTGATGATGGGCCTGCAGTTGCGGCCTTTGCCCTTGTACTTCAATCGCAACACCACCCGGGCTTGGATCCCTTCTCCCTCCTCCTTCCATTCGCTGACGAACCCTTCCTCATGAAGAACGCGAGCGATGCTGCGGGTCATGCGGGTGGCCGGAACTGCCACCGACTCGTGCCGAGCCATGGTGGCATTGCGAATGCGGGTGAGCATATCGGCGATCGTGTCGTTGGTGTGGGCCATCAGTGCTCCTCGGAAGATCAATCAAGGAAACTCAGGGTGGGCAAAGCTAAGAGGCAAAGGGCATGCCAAAGGCTTTGAGCAGGGCACGGCCCTCTTCATCGGTTTTAGCAGTGGTCACAATGGAGATATCCATACCTCGCAACTGATCTACAGAGTCATAGTTGATTTCGGGAAAAATCAGTTGTTCGCGGATGCCGAGGGTGTAGTTGCCTCGTCCATCAAAGGCCTTGGGGCTGACACCGCGGAAGTCACGGATACGGGGCAGAGCAATGTTGATCAGGCGATCCAAAAACGCATACATGCGCTCCCGCCGTAGGGTTACCATCAGGCCAACCGGCATGCCCTTGCGAATCTTGAAGCTGGCAATTGCCTTTTTGGCGCGGGTGATCACCGGACGCTGACCGGTGATGGCGCTGATCTCGGCAATGGAGGATTCCAGAGCCTTGGCATTTTGGGAAGCTTCCCCCAAGCCGCGGTTGATCACGATCTTCTCCAGGCGGGGCACCTGGTGGATGTTGGTGTAGCCCAACTCCTTTTGCAGCTTGGGGACGATGACGGTGTTGTAGAGGATTTGCAGACGTTGGGGCATGGTGGCTTCTCCTTGCGGCTCTGGGCTGGGTCAGAGCCAAACCAATGATGGAAAAAAGAATGTAATGCCTAGTCGAGAATCTCACCCGTTTTCTTAAGGACGCGAACCTTGCGACCATCGGCGGTGATTTGATAGCCGATACGGCTGGCCACCTCCTGCTTCTTGGAATAGGCCATCACTTTGCAGACGGGAATGGGAGCTTCCTTGGTCTCAATTCGGCCACTTTCCCCTTCTCGCTGGGGTTTACGGTGGTAGGTAACAATGTTAACCCCTTCCACCAAAACCATGTTGCGCTCGGGAAAAACGCGCAGCACCTCGCCGATTTTGCCCTTATCATCGCCAGAGATCACCTGCACGGTATCCCCTTGCTTGATACGCATTTTGTAGCGCAGGCTGTTGCGGTGCTTGCGAATGCCGGGGCGCCGAACTAGGCGCTGAATTTGGCTGGGTTTGAGGGGGCGAACCATCAGAGTACCTCCGGGGCCAGGGAGATGATCTTGGTGAAGTTTTTCTCCCGCAGCTCGCGGGCTACAGGGCCGAAAACACGAGTTCCACGGGGGTTGCCGTCGTTGTTGATGATCACGGCGGCGTTGTCGTCGAAGCGGATGCACATGCCGTCAGGGCGACGTACCGTATCGACGGTGCGGATAACAACGGCCTTGACAACATCGGATTTTTTGACGGGCATGTTGGGCAGGGCATCCTTGACGACACCAATGATCACATCGCCCAAGCTGGCGTAGCGACGGCCACTGCTGCCCAGCACGCGAATGCACATCATCTTGCGAGCACCGGTGTTGTCGGCCACCGTCAGCATAGTTTGCTGCTGAATCATAGTTTCTTCACCTCCCTCAGGATTTCGGCAACTTGCCAACGCTTGGTGCGGCTAAGGGGACGGGTTTCCGTGATGCGCACCAGATCCCCTTCTTGACAGCGGTTTTCCTCGTCGTGGGCCTTAAACTTCTTGGTCTTGACGACGATCTTGCCGTACTTCGGGTGAGCAACTCGATTTTCCACAGCAACAACCACCGTTTTTTGCATCTTGTTGCTGACAACAATGCCAATCTTCTCCCGAACAGCCATTACTCCTCCTTGGTTGGGCGTTTGCCCCGCTTACGCTCTCCCTCCACAGTTAGTAGTTGCGCCAGCTTGTGTTTGCGCAGCCGGATGAGATGGGGCTGGTTCAACTGCCGCGTGGCCTGCTGCAAACGCAGCTCAAACAGCTCTTTCTTGACGGCGTAGATTTCGTTGCTCAGCTCTTCGTCCGATAAAGCACGGGCATCAGCAATTTTGGGCATGGGCATGGCTGAACTCTCCTCATACACTGCTGGTGGCCACCTCTGAAGCCGTTGCCTGGGCGGGCTCTGGCTTTTCAAAGTCGGCTTTGGTTACAAACTTGACCTTAATGGGCAGCTTCTGGGCGGCAAGGCGCATGGCTTCTCGGGCGATGGGCTCTGCCACTCCCCCCATTTCGAAGAGGATACGGCCCGGCTTGACGACACAAACCCAGTACTCAGGGTTGCCTTTGCCGGATCCCATGCGGGTTTCCGCGGCTCGCTGAGTAACGGGCTTGTCGGGAAAGATGCGGATCCAGATTTGGCCGCCCCGCCGGACGTAGCGGGTCATGGCTCGACGGCTGGCCTCGATCTGTCGAGCTGTAATCCAGGCGGGTTCTAGGGCCACAAGGCCGTATTCCCCAAAGTTGATGCGGTTGCCACGGGTCGCTTTGCCTTTCATGCGCCCGCGCTGTTGCTTGCGGTACTTGGTGCGTTTGGGGCTTAACATGGCCGTTCCTTAAGTCAACTGCGATAGGGATCCCTGGACGTTCCGGTGTTGGCCCTCAGGCCTCCTGAGCCGAGCGATCTTCAAAGGTGGGCCGCCGCCGCTGCTGCCGACGTTTGGGCTGTTGCAGGGGAAACTTCTGTTCGTGGCGTTCCTGCCCAGGCAGAACTTCCCCTTTGAAGACCCAGACCTTGACCCCGATGATGCCGAAAGTGGTGTGGGCGAGGTGCTCGGCGTAGTCGATGTCGGCCCGCAAAGTATGCAAAGGGATCCGCCCCTCCCGCGTCCATTCGGTGCGGGCAATCTCGGCCCCGTTCAGACGCCCGGCAATTTGGATTTTGATCCCTTGTACGCCTGCCCGCTGGGCCCGTTGGATTACCTGGCGCACGATGCGGCGAAAAGCAATCCGCCGTTCCAACTGTTGGGCAATGTTTTCCGCCAACAAGGTCGCCTCGGCATCGGCACGGGTGACCTCTACTACATTGATGCGAATGGTTCGCTCGCCACCACCTCGTGAACCAGGGCTTTGTCCCGCTAGCGCGGACAGCTCTTTCTGTAGACCTTGGCGCAAAGTCTCTAGGCCAGATCCGCCCCGACCCACAACTACCCCAGGGCGAGCAGCCCGGATCTCCAGGTCAATTTGATCCGCTTTGCGCTCGATTTGGATATCGGCCAAACCAGCACTGCTCAGTTGCTTGGTCAGGTAGGTGCGAATCTGGTCGTCCTCCTGTAACAAGGCTGGGTAGCGGGCTGGATCGGCAAACCAGCGGCTGCGATGCTCCTTAATCACGCCGAGGCGGAAACCGGTGGGGTGGATCTTCTGTCCCATGGTGGTGTCGGTTGAAGGGTAAAGGGCTAGAAATACAGGAGGTTAAGAGGCCGTCGCCGCTTCAGCTTCCTCTATGGGCCGGACGGCGATGGTGATGTGACAGGTGCGCTTGCGAATGGGGTAGGCCCGCCCTTGGGCGCGGGGGCGAAACCGTTTCAGCACAGGACCCTGATCGGCGTAGGCTTGGCTGATCACCAGATCCCGGGGATCCAAGCCGTTGTTGTGCTCTGCGTTGGCCACCGCCGAGCGCAGCACCTTACGAACCGGCTCACAGGCAGCGTAGGGCATGAACTCCAAAAGAATCAGGGCATCGGCATAGGTGCGCCCACGGATCTGATCCAACACCCGCCGCACTTTAAAGGGGGACATGCGGATATAGCGGGCTACCGCTTTAACCTCAGGGGATGAATCGGCCATGGCCCTCTCCTTGCCTACTCGATACTTTCCTGTTCGTTATTCCTCTCAACGGCGAGCGGCTTTTTTGTCGCTCCCCGCGTGACCGCGGAAGGTACGGGTGGGAACGAATTCCCCCAGCTTGTGACCCACCATCTGATCGGTGATGTAGATGGGCACGTGTTGCTTGCCGTTGTGAACGGCGATGGTGTGGCCGATCATGACCGGCAAGATGGTGCTGGCCCGCGACCAGGTCTTGATCATGTGCTTCTCGTTGCGCTCGTTCATCTTCTCCACCTTGAGAAGCAGCTTGGCATCCACAAAGGGGCCTTTTTTCAGCGAACGTCCCATAAGAACCTCAACTGTTTGACAAGCAATGATCATCGAAGAAGCTTCAGGAAGCGCATGGCCAGACGGCTATTGGGCAGCCCTTCCGCCCTTGTCTCGACGGCCCCCGCGACGACGACCGCGCACGATGAATTTGTTGCTGGGCTTGTTGCGTTTGCGGGTCTTGTACCCCAGGGTGGGCTTGCCCCAAGGGGTGACAGGGGTACTGCGGCCTATGGGGGCTCGCCCTTCCCCGCCACCATGGGGATGATCCACAGGGTTCATCACCGAGCCACGCACCTTAGGACGGCGCCCCAACCAACGACTGCGGCCCGCCTTGCCCAGGCTGATGTTGTTGTGGTCAACATTGCCCAGTTGGCCGATGGTGGCGTAGCACTCGCCGCGGATCATGCGAACCTCACCAGAGGGCAGCTTGAGGGAGACATATTTGCCTTCTCTGGCCACCACTTGAGCGCCAGCCCCGGCAGCGCGAACCATCTGTCCGCCGCGACCGGGATACAGCTCCACGTTGTGAACCACCGTTCCCAAGGGGATCCGCTCCAGGGGCATGGCATTGCCGATCTCAAAGGGGGCCTCTGGCCCAGCCATGATGGTGGATCCCACCTCTAGGTTGCGGGGAGCGAGGATGTAGCGTTTCTCGCCGTCTTCGTATTCCACCAAGCAGATGTGGGCGCTACGGTTGGGATCGTACTCGACGGTTTTGACGGTCCCCGGGATCCCGCGCTTGTCGCGACGGAAGTCGATGATGCGGTAAAGCCGCTTGTGGCCACCACCGCGGTGCCGGCAGGTGATGACGCCACGGTTGTTGCGCCCTTTCTTGCGGTGAATAAATTGCAGCAGCGACTTTTCCGGTCTGGGCCGCTTGCCGTTCTCGTCACGGGACAGCTCCTCGAAGTCAGAGACCGTCATGTGACGGGTGCTGGGGGTGTAGGGTCGGAGAGTACGAATGCCCATGGCTCAGGTAGGGGTGGGGGACGGGACAACAACAGCTCAAAAGGGGCGTTCAGGTGTCCGGGAAGAGGGTGATGGAATCTCCCTCCGCCAAGGTCACGATGGCTCGCTTGGGACGGGTGCGGTAGCCCACAAAGCGGCCCACCCGCCGTTGCTTGCGCGGGAGCTTCAGGGTGTTGACGGAAGTAACTCGCACGCGGAACATTTCTTCGACGGCAGCTCGGATGAGCGGCTTGGTGGCGGTGGGCAGCACTTCAAAGACATATTTGCGCTGCTCCATCAAGGCGGTTGCCTTTTCGGTGATGACGGGGCGCAACAGGACGTCGGCCAGGATCCGCTTGCTCTCAGTCATCGCTTTCCTCCTCTGCTGGGGCTGCTTCGGCCTCTTCTGCAGTTGGCGGCTCTACTCCTTGAGCCAGTTCTTCTGCTTGATCTTGGGGCTCTTCGGTTTGCTCTTCTGGCCCCTGCTGATCTGCTGGACGTCCTTGAAGGTCAGCTTGGTCTTCCTGCCCTTCTTCCTCGTGTTCGCTTTCTGAAGCAGCCTGATCCTCTAACCGATCTCCAGGCAGGGCCTGATCTTCGGCTATGTCGGCCTGAGGTGCATCCTCAGAGGGAGTCTCCAGAACTGCCGGCGCAGCGTCGGATCCCCAACGGGCCTTGAGCTGCTCTAGGGCAGAAACGGTGATCAGCACCCAATCGACGTTGAGCAGATCGAAAACGTTGATCTGATCCAGGCCGATCAGCTTAACGCGGGCGATGTTGCGCACGGCCCGCTCCACGGCTTCCGAGCGTTCGGCAACGATGAGCAGAGCCGATTGATCTTCCATCACCCCCCAGCGCAGCAAAGCCTGGGCCACAGCACGGGTTTTGGGCGGGTTGAGCTGCTCCTGGAAATCCTCCACGACGATCAGGTCTTCCACCCGACTTTGCAGAGCGGTGCGCAGGGCCAGTTGCCGTTCTTTGCGGTTCATGGCCAGGTTGTATTCCCGCTTGCGGGGGCCGAAGATCACCCCCCCTTTGCGCCAAAGTGGGGAGCGGATGGAGCCGGCACGAGCCCGACCGGTGCCTTTCTGCTTCCAAGGCTTGCGACCGCCGCCGCGCACCTCAGCTCGGGTCTTGGTGTGGGCGTTGCCCTGACGAGCATTGGTCATCTGCCGGCGAAGTGCCAGATAGAGAATGTGGGCGGCTGTTTCGGGACGAGCAACTTTGAGGCTCAGCTCCGCGCTGCCCACCGTTTCCCCTTGCCAATTTTTCACCACACAACTTGCCATGGTTCCCTCGTCTTTGCGGATGCGGGTCAGCCTTTGCCAGGGATCCCTCCTTAGCGCTTGTTGCCCACCTGCTTGGCAGGGGTGATCTCCAGCAGCCCTCCTTCTACCCCGGGCACGCAACCCTTGATCACCAGCAGATCCCGCTCTGGATCCACCTGCACCAACTGCAATTTGCGGGTGGTGACTCGGCCACCTCCCAACCGCCCCGCCATGCGCATCCCCGGAAACACGCGGCCTGGGGTTGTACCGGCGCCAATGGAGCCCGGTCGGCGGTGGTTTTTGGAGCCGTGGGACATGGGGCCACGACCAAAGTGGTGGCGCTTTTGATAGCCGGCAAACCCTCGCCCGATGGAGGTACCGGCCACATCCACCAATTGGCCAGGGGAGAACATCTCGACGGTAATTTTCTGCCCCAACTGGTAGGCTTCTGGCTGGTCAACCCGGAACTCCCGCAGGTGGCGCAGCAGCTCTGTCACCCCCGCTTTGGTGAGGTGGCCCCGCTGCGCCCGCGTGAGATGCTTTTCGGCAGTGGGCAAGTAGCCCAACTGAATGGCGTTGTAGCCATCTGTGGCTTGGGTTTTGATCTGGGTCACGGTGCAAGGCCCCGCCTGCACGACAGTGACCGGAATGGCCAGCCCTTCTGGAGAGAAGATCTGGGTCATGCCGACTTTTCTTCCGAGGATGCCAAGTGCCACAAGAACCTCCAATCGAGCCTGCACGACTCGTTTTCATCAACTGAGAGCCAGCTCACTCCGACAATCGGCTAGCCGTTCGCGAAGCGGGCTGTAGGCCAATGGCTCAGTTAGCCGGATGGATAGGCATACAGCAATAGCGTGGCAGCAGGAAGCTCAAGACAAAGCTGAGTCTGCCGGCTGAGGCGAAAGAGCAAGGTAGGGATCCCCCGAGGCCAAGTTCAGCGCCGGCAACGCTGAGCCTTTTGCTTAGTTCACCCCCAAAGCTGCACGCCAAACTGCTTTTTTTGAGAGCTGCTCAGACTTACCTGCTAAAGAGGCAGTATCTGGGGTAGCAGCGCGCTGGGTCGCCAAAGCGGATGGACTCAGTTGGCAACGAAAAGCAATCATAATGAAGCGAAGGCCCGTTTGTCCAGACTTTTGCCGAGAAAATGGGTTGGTTGGGGAGGCCAGCAATGGCGAGAGCAGCTCAGGCGGAAGAAAAGAGCCATTGGCGGGGGAAGCCATCTCCCTTCAAAAGTGTAATGGGCTGGGCAGGCAGTGGGCTGACCCAGGCTTGTGTAGATCACTATCGAAGTTTGTTGCAGGCAGGAGCCGATCCGGGCCGGGTCTTATTTTTGGTGCGGAGTCAACGGCAAGCGGATGAGGTGTTGCGGCGCTTGCAGCAGTCCAGTTCGGGCTTGGTGGGGCCGTGGCGGATCGAGACGTTCTTGCAGCGGGTTGGGCGCTCTCTGGCCGATCATTGGCCGCAGGTGTGTGCCCGCCTTCCTCAGTTGCCTCCTCAGTTTGAGCCGATCCCCTTGGCCAAAGATCTCACTCAATTTCTCTGCGAACGAGCCTGCGCTTTGTGCCCTCGGCATGGGGAAGCCTTTGCCGGGGTCGGGCTCAAGGAGTTCCAGATCTGGGATCAGAT
The DNA here is from genome assembly GCF_054058395.1 of Thermostichus sp. OS-CIW-26. Classification (NCBI taxonomy): domain Bacteria; kingdom Bacillati; phylum Cyanobacteriota; class Cyanophyceae; order Thermostichales; family Thermostichaceae; genus Thermostichus; species Thermostichus sp. OS-CIW-26. The sequence goes on from NZ_JBSSAG010000028.1 coordinate 14,161, forward strand.
CAGCAGTGCTGCTTATATTGCGGGGGCTTCGGGTTTGTCGGCAGAAGTGGTGGGATCCCGGCTGGCCCGGGCTTGGCCGGAAGAGGCGGATCCACGGCGGGCAGAGGCCTTACAGGCAATGGGCTGCTGTGTGGGGCGGCTGTGGGAGGCAGCGCTTCGGTTGGGATCCCTGGATTTTGGCCTGCAAATTCGGCTGTTTGGCGAGCACATCCTGCCGCTGGCGGAGTTTTGGCAAGAGTGGGATCACCTGATTGTGGATCAGGCGGAAGACAGTTGTGCCGTGGCGCTGGAGTTTTACCGGCAGGGGCAAGCCCATTTGCAAAGCCAATTTTTCAGCTACACCCTCGGCGGCGGGGTCTCTTTGACCGGGATCCCAGAGGCAGTAGCTGACTTCTTGATGGCAAAAACGCAGGTTCGGTTTCTGGAGGGGAGCCATCGCGCTTCAGCAGGCATGATCCGCTTAGGGGTGCAGATTGCGCGGGTGTTGGATCCCCAGTTTTCTCATCCGCTGCCCGAGCCGCAGGGGGGAGGACTGCCGCTGGTGCAAACCCTGGAGGAAGAGACCCAGTTTGCGGCAGTGGAGGTGATGGTTGCTCAAATTCGCCGGCTTTTGGGGGCCGGGATCCCGGCCCATCGCATTGCTGTTTTGCTGCCCCGTATGGATGTGGGGGTGAGCCTGAGCTTGCAGGAGCAGTTGTCGGAAGTGCCGGTTTTGTCGATTGCCCCCTTCCCGGCGTTGATCCGCTATCCCTTGGTGCGGGCGGTGCTGACGGCAGCAGAATTGGCCCATCCCGAGTGGGGTGCTTTTCCCACTTTGCCGGCTTGGCGGCTGATGTTGAGCTGGGTGCTGGGGCTGGATCCCATCCGGGCAGCTCTGTTGGCCGAAGATACCTGGGATCCGGTGGGGCGTTCTCTGCGTCCCCGAACGGCAGTACGGCAGCCGGAGCGGGTGGGGTTTGCCAACCTGGAGCGCTACCAGCGACTGTTCGATTGGCTGCGCGGCTATCATCCCGGCCCTTCATTGGCCGCTTTCTTCCAGCAGTTTTTTGCCGATCACTTGGCCTCGGTGATTGCTTCCCCTCAGGATCAAGAGCTGCTGCGCGTATTGATGGAAGCGGCACAACGGTTTCGTCAGGCCTTCCCCGCCGAAGGGGATCCCGCCTTTTTGGCCATGATCCGCTCGGGACAGACCCCCAGCAGCAGCCGCTTCGAGCCCGACTATTCCCGTTACTTGGTAGTTGCAACTCCGGGGGCTTACATCACTCGGGGTTTGGAGGCGGATTACCAATTTTGGTTTGATATCACCAACCCCAGCTGGTCCCGCTCCCTCTGGCATGTGCTCTACAACAGCCGTGTGCTGACGCCGGAATGGGACGGGGAGGTTTTCGATGCGGCGCGGGATTTACAGGCGCGTCAACAGATTTTGGCCCGCACGCTGCTGAACCTCTGTTGCCGCACTCAGAAGGGGCTGTGGCTGGTGCGCTCCAATTTTAATTATCGCGGCGAGGAGAACACCAGTATTCTGGACTACCTGATTTTGAAGGGCCTGAAAGCCATGGCAGCCGTCGGCTGAGAGAGGCCCTATCCTGAAAGGGTGCTGGCAACTCAGGCTCCCAAGAAATCGGGGGATGCACTGCAGGAATGGTCAAAGGCAAAGGTTTTGGAAAAGCGGCGCAGCCGTCCCTCTCAAGACAGATCCGACAGGCGGCAATCCACTTCCGGCAAGGTGACTGGGCCCGCTGTCGGCAAATTTGTGAGCAGCTCCTCTCGGATGCCGGCTCAGATTCTGTTGGGAGTGCCCGGCGGGGATCCCCTTTGGGTGGTGCCGACCTGTCTGATCCCGGAGCAGCCATCGCCCGGGTTCAGGCCCACGCTCTGTTGGGACAAATCGAGGAGGGAGCCGGTCGCTACCCCGCTGCCATGCTGCACTACCAGCAGGCCATTGTGATCTGTCCACCTGCTGCGCCGGCCAGCTTGGCCGCTGAGGTTCATGCGCTGCTGGGGAGGGTATTGCGGCAGATGGGGGAGAGAAAGCAGGCGCAATTGTTGTTTGAGCAAGCCCTGAACCGGGATCCGCAACTGCTGATGGCCCGGGTGGGGTTGGCCGATCTGCTACAGATGCGGGGAGAATTCGCGGCGGCGGTGGCCCACTACTTGCAGGCTTGGCAGGGATCCCAGCAGGAAGCGGATATCCCCTATCAAATCGGCATGTGCTTCTGGAAGCAGGGACAACCAGAGGCGGCCAGCCCCTGGTTTCGGCGGGCGCTCTCCTTGCAGCCTGACCACAGCGATGCCCGCTACATGCTGGCCATTCTGGGGGAGCTGCCCCTGCCCGACAGAACGCCTCCGGCTTGGGTCAGCCGCCTGTTCGATGAATATGCACCTCGGTTCGAGCAGCATTTGTTGGAGAAGTTAAACTACCAGGGGCCACAGGCTTTGCGGCAAGGGATCCTGGCGGTGGCAGCAGCGCAGGGATCGCCTCCTGGGTTTGAGCGGGCGCTGGACTTGGGCTGTGGCACAGGCTTGGCGGGATCCCAGGTGCGCCCCTATGTCAAGCAGTTGTGGGGTGTGGATCTCTCTGCCCGCATGCTGGAAATCGCCCAACACAAGGGCATTTACGACCACCTGGTTCAGGGGGACTTGCTGGAGCTGCTGCAGCAGACCTCGGAACGCTACGACTTGATCCTGGCGGCAGATGTGTTCATCTACCTGGGGGACCTGGCCCAGGTCTTTCCTGCCTGCGCTCGGGTGTTGAATGCTGGCGGGCTTTTGGCCTTTACCGTCGAGGTGGGATCCACCCCCGGCTACGAGCTGGGATCCACAACGGGCCGCTTTGCCCACTCCCCATCTTACGTGCTGCAGCAGGCAGAAGAAGCAGGGTTGGATCCCGTCTATCACCAGAACTTCACCCTACGACGAGAGGGAGAAGCCGACGTGCCTGGAGCCGTGTGGTGTTTGCGCCGTTCGCGTCAGCGGTGCGGAGCCCATTGAGGGAGAACACGACCTTCCCGAGCTTTCCCTTCATAGGAGCTTCACAGAAAGCCAGTTGAGGTATTCTTGAGACAGAGTTTCCTCAGGGATCCCGGAAAGAGGAGCCTGATTTCTCGTCAGTCCCTCTGGGTTAGCTTGGGGTTAAGTTTCATTGGCCAGGGTGGTTTGATGGATCCTGCCACCTTTCTGGAGCACTATGGGTTTGAGCTGGAAGGTCAACCCAGCCAGGTTTGGGTGGAGCGCTGGAGCCAGTTGTTCCCGGATCTTTGGATCCCGGCAGCCTTGCTAGAAGCCCTCTACCAGGGGCGGTACAAGGCCACCTCTGTGGAGCAGCTTCTCTGCCTTTGGCAGCGTCGCGGCTCTCCTCATCTTACCTTTCCCCCAGAAATCGGCCAGTTCCTTTGGCAGGAGCAGCAGGAGCGGATCCGCTCTTTGGCTGCGGCTGCCTTTGCCTGTTCTCCTCTGCCGCCGGTACCCCCCGCGGGATCCCTGTTTTCCCGAGAACCGGCCATATCTCTAAACTTGTTGTTGGAGCAGTTGCAGGAGCTTCCCCCCAAGCTGCGCCGCCTGCTCGCCCAGTCCCCTCGTGCCGGTGGGACAGAGTCCTCATCGTTCGCGACAGAGGTGCAGAGCACATTCCCGGAGATTCCGCAGACGGTCGTTGACCCGCCAACTCCTGCCGAGCCCCCTCAGGGACAGTCTTGATGGGCTTGCCACTCTCTTTCCTCAGGGATCCTGGCCATGAACTTTCCCCTCGATTGCGACAGCGGTGCGGAGCACATTGCCTCCTTGCCCTGTGGGGTGATCACCGTCAGCGACACACGCACCCCTGAAACCGACCACAGCGGCCAGTTCATCTGCACAGCCCTCCAGGAGTCCGGCCACCGGGTGGAGAGGTATTGCATTCTCCGAGATGAACCGCAGCTCATTCGAGAGCAGGTTCAGGATTGGTCCGGATCCCTGCCGGTGATCTTGTTGAATGGTGGCACAGGCATCGCCCCCCGCGACACCACTTACGACGCCATCGAGGCTCTCCTGGAAAAGACCTTGCCCGGCTTTGGGGAGATCTTCCGCCAGCTCAGCTATGCCCAGATTGGCAGTCGGGCCATCGCCTCTCGGGCCATCGCCGGGATCCACGGAAAGTGCTTGATCTTTTCCATGCCTGGCTCCCCAGCAGCCGTGCAACTGGCTATGCGCAGCCTGATCCTGCCGGAGCTACCCCACCTGGTTAAGCAACTGCACCAGGGCAAGCATTGAGGCAGCAGGCCGTCTTAGTGATCCCCTCTTAGGCCAAGAGGGCAGTCGCCTTGGCAAGAGCCTCCTCCCGCAGCAGAGCGGCTTTATCGGTGCGCTCCCAGGGCAGATCCAGGTGAGTTTGCCCGAAGTGACCATAGACCGCTACATTTTGGTAGAAGCGTCCCCCCCGTTGGCGGGGCAGCTCCCGCAGTTGGAACTGGGCCAAAATGGCTGCCGGCCTCAGATCGAAGTGGCGCTGCACCAGCCGCAACAGCTCTTCGTCGGGGATGCGCCCTGTGCCAAAGGTTTCCACCAAAATGTTGATGGGGCGGGCTACCCCAATGGCGTAGCTCACCTGCACTTCACATTTTTGCGCCAAGCCAGCTGCCACGATGTTCTTGGCCACGTAACGAGCCGCATAGGCAGCGCTGCGATCCACCTTGGTGGGATCCTTGCCGGAGAAGGCCCCGCCCCCATGGCGAGAATAGCCGCCGTAGGTATCGACGATGATCTTGCGCCCGGTCAGGCCCGCATCTCCCTGAGGACCGCCAATGACAAACTTGCCGGTGGGATTGGTAAGGAAGCGGGTGTGGCTATCCGGCTTGATGGGCAGCTCGGCAAACACCGGCGTGACCACCGCCTCCCAGAGATCGGCGCGGATCCGCTCTTGCACCGCTGCCTCTTCCGTAAGGGTGCCAATCGTGGGTGTGTGCTGGGTAGAGATGAGCAGGGTGTGAATGCCCACCGGGCGACCTTCCTCATAGGCCACAGTCACCTGCGTTTTGCCATCCGGGCGCAGATAGGGCAGGGTGCCGTTTTTGCGAACCGTGGCCAACTGGCGGCTGAGGCGGTGGGCCAAGCTAATGGGCAAGGGCATCAACTCGGGAGTTTCATCGCAGGCAAAGCCAAACATCAACCCCTGATCCCCGGCCCCGACCAAGTCGAATTGATCTTCCTGGGAGCCGCGACTTTCCAGGGCCATGTTCACCCCTTGGGCAATATCGGGAGATTGCTCATCGAAAGCCACCAACACCGCGCAGCTTTCTGCACAAAACCCATTCTTGGCATCGGTATAGCCAATTTCGGCCACCTTGTCCCGCACCAGACGGGTGAAGTTGACCTGCGCTTGCGAGGTGATCTCCCCGGTCAACAAAACCAGGCCCGTATTGACCACCACCTCAGCGGCCACCCGACTGAGGGGATCCGCCGTCAAGAGGGCATCCACGATGGCATCGGAGATCTGATCGCAGATTTTGTCGGGGTGCCCCTCCGTCACCGACTCCGAGGAAAACAAAAACGACTTGGACAACGAACCTTCTCCTTAAAAGCTAGAACTGAGAACCTGAACAAAAAACAAGGCTCACCCGCTCGTTCATTATCCGTCGGAGAAAGAGCCAACCAGGGATCCCCAGGTGCTCCGCACCAGCCCCAACTCAGCCAGAGGAAAGGCCCAGCAACCAGCAAGCGTTCTGCACCGCTGACGCACCAGCACTGCCGCGAAGGCCTTGCCCCGCTGCCGCGACCAGAGCTATGGGAGCTGCTAAAGGATAAAGTTGCCAGAAAAGTCCCCCGCCAAAGAGGGCTATCCTCTAGAGAAAACTTTATTGCCTTTATCTTTCGGTTACTGACTAACCGCAGGAATTGGCACCGTAGCGGAGGCTTCCGCCGGGTTGCCGCAGCTTCATTGGGCCTGGTCCCTCAGTCTGCTCTGGATAAAGAACGGAACTTGTCCCTATAGTACCCCCAACCTCCGCCCATTTGTCAAAAAAATAAGCTGTGGGCGGCTTCAGCCAAACAGACCCTGCCACCAGTCTGTCCCCTGAGCGGCTTTGAGAAAGAATGCGCCGGCCAAGCCCAGGGGGGAGAGAACGCCGAGAAAGCCAACTGTCCCCAATCCCCAAGCCAAGCGGTGCAGATGCTTTTTGTCGGCAGAATTTGGCGTCGTTTCGGCTGAGATGGCCAACAGGGATCCCAAGGCTGCCAATAGGGATCCCCCCAGACCTGCAAAGTAGCTGGGCGCTAGCCACGGTTGCAACTCGGCGGCAGATACGACTTGGATGCGGGGCAAGACTTGAAAACACCCTATTGCCAGCACTGCCCAGATGAAGCAGTACATTAGCAGGCTATCTCGGAAAGCAGCAGCCGGTTCTCTCATGATCCCAGCCAATGCAACCAGATGAGGGATTAGGATGGGGGCGGTCTGCTGTGGGGGAACTTGAGTTTGCCCTAACAGTCGCGTCAGCGGTGCAGTTCCCCTGCCGTAGGCACAGCACCTTCCCCTCAGCTTGTGTGGCGAATCTCAATTTTTATGATTATGGCCCAACCCGCCCTGTCTGGCTGGCCTGCACCGGCTTCGGGATCCCAGCCCCTGCCCCCCTCGACAACAGAACTTGAGGCTGCTTGCGATAGCTCACCGGGCACAGAGGCTGACCCAAACTGGCGGCACCGCCAAAGAATGCAAAAACGCCAGCAGATCCAGCGGCAGCGTCTGTCGGGCATGCGAGATGACAAGGGCTTGATCATCGTACACACCGGGCAGGGCAAGGGAAAGACCACGGCTGCCTTTGGCATGATCTTCCGCGCCCTCGGCCAGGGATTGTCGGTGGGGGTGGTGCAATTTATCAAGGGGGCCTGGGATCCAGGAGAAGCCAAGCTATTGCGGAAATTGGCCGAGCATCCAGAGCTGGGCCTGGGGAAAATAGCTTTTTACGCCATGGGAGAGGGCTTTACCTGGGAAACCCAAGACCGGGAGCGAGACATCGCCCATGCACAGGCGGCCTGGGAAAAGGGGCGGGAGCTGTTCACCAGCGGGGAGTTTCAGTTGGTACTTCTGGATGAGATCAATGTCGCCCTCAAGTTGGGATATCTCTCGCCGGACAGGGTGTTGGCCGGGCTAGCGGAGAAACCGGAGCGGGTTCACCTGATCTTGACGGGGCGGGGCGCGCCGGCAGCGTTGATCGACCGAGCCGATCTGGTGACGGAGATGACTTTGGTCAAGCATCCCTTCCGCGACCAGGGGATCAAGGCGCAAATCGGCATCGAGTTCTAACCCTTGGGCAGGAAAGATGGCCATTCTGCTGGCGGCGGCAGCAAGCGGCAGCGGCAAAACCACCATCACTCTGGCTCTGTTGGCCGCTCTGAGGCGACGGGGCCTGCGCATCCAACCTTTCAAGGTGGGGCCGGATTACATTGATCCTCTGTTTCACACGGCGGTGAGCGGGATCCCCTGTCGCACTTTGGATCCCTTCTTGACCGACGAGGACTTTGTGCAGCGCTGCTTTCGCCACCATTGCCAGGGCAAGGATGGAGCCATTGTGGAGGGGGTAATGGGCCTCTTCGATGGACGAGCGCCGGGATCCCTGCCCCTCCCCGAGGGCGGAACGGAGCCTTTTTTTGCCAGCAGCGCCCATGTGGCCCGCCTGCTCGGGATCCCTGTGGTGCTGGTGATCGATGGCAGCGGCATGGGAACGACGGTGGCCGCTTTGCTCTACGGCTTGAGCCGCTGGGATCCCCGCCTCTCCATTGCTGGGGTGATTTTCAACCGGGTGGCCTCGGAGCGGCATGGACAAATCTTGCAGCAGGCAGCGGCTGCAGCGGGGATCCCGGTCTTGGGCCAGTTTCCCCGGCGGGAGGATTTGCGGTTGCCCAGCCGACACCTGGGGTTGGTGCCTGTCTCAGAACTGGATCACTTCCCCCACTGGCAAGCTGCCTGTGCCGAGCTGGCCGAGCAACACGTCAATTGGAATAGCCTATTGCCCCTCATTCGGAGGCTTCCTCCAGCGGTAGGAGAGCTGTGGCCAGGGATCCCCCCTCTCACCGAAAGGACTCCGCCCCGCCGCTGCGAACAGGTACGGGTGGCGGTGGCCCAAGACCACGCCTTTAACTTCTACTACGCCGACAACTTGGATCTGTTGCGGGCCTGTGGAGCCGAGCTGCTGGAGTATTCCCCCCTCCAGGTGGGACTATGGCCGCCGGATCCCTGCGATGGCGTGCTGCTGGGGGGAGGGTTCCCGGAATTGTTTGCAGCACCTCTATCTGAGAGCATTAACCAACGCCCGCTCCCGCCCGCCCACCCACCCCTCTATGCCGAGTGTGGCGGACTGATGGTGCTGGGCCAATCCCTCACCGATTTTCAGGGAAAGACCTACCCGATGGCCGGGCTATTACCCATCCAGGTAGACATGGCCGACCGGCTGTGTTTGGGCTACCGCGAAGCTGCGGTTTTGCGCCCAACCCTGCTGGCGCCAGCTGGGGATCGCCTGCGCGGGCATGAATTTCACCGCTCCCGCAGCACCCCCATCTCCCCCAGCCCAATCTACAGCTGGGGATCCCCCGCCCAGCCTCAACAGGAAGGATGGGCCACCGAGCGCCTTCACGCTTCGTACCTGCATCTGCACTGGGGATCCCGTCCTGATTTGGCCCTGAGATTATTACAGAACTTCTTAAGAATCTCGAAAGGGGATCCCTAAAAAACCGTGCCATCGCTGAGCAGTTGGATGGGAGGAGAAGCATCTGGCCTAAGCTGGGCCGCTATTTGCCGTCCTGCCGTCCAGGTTCCCCCTTGCAGTATCTTCACCAGGGGCAACTCTTGGGCAGAGCAACCCAGTCTTTCCCGGATTAAGGAGGCAACTTGATCCAGCAAAATCACCGTCAGGGCCCGCCACTCCACAATCACCGTCGAATCTGGGGGATGCGGTTGCTGCCCAATCTCCGGCTGCTTGAGCTGGATCACCCCCAAATCCACAAACAGCCCCCCGTTGCGATACTCCGCCAAACCCGTCAGCTCATCCAAACCCCCGATTGGGATCCCCTCCTGCTGCAACGGCTCCAGCAGGGAATAGGTCATCCATTGGGACAACTTGTGAAAAGGCACCCAATGGCTCCCCGGCTCCGTTTGGGGCAGGTGGGGATAGGGCCAGACATCCCCCAGAGGGATCCCGGCCAGCGAGACTCGCCCAGGCCAAATGGAGCTAAACCCCCTCTGAACCGCCTGTAAGACCTGTGCTGCCTCGATCCCACCGCTGGGATCCTCAGGCTGGATGGCGTCCCACAACCGGCCTGGACGAGGAAGATTGTGACCAGATCCAAAGTATTGAGGTTGAGCCCGCAAAGTTTGTGCCAACCTTTGCAGCAGTTGCCAGCGCCCCTCCAGTCCCAGTAAAGGATTTTCCGGCCCCACCTGGAAAGCTGCTGCCAAATCCGCCAAGGTGATCCGCTCCAGGCCCGCCGCATCCACCTGCAGAGGCTGCTGGGGATCGCTGGAAAACCCACCTTGCCAGAACCAGTCGAAACTGGCCAAGGCCAAACCTTCGGAACGACCCACCACCGTCTGACTTTCTGGATCCCAGTACTTCCAGGCAGAGCCTGCGCCTGCGTCCAGCAACACGCTGACGATGGCCAGATCCCACTTGCATCGCAGCCGCTCCAGCGGATCCATGTCTTTAAGTCGATTTTCCAGACGGGTTAGGCGCTCCCCGGATCCCACCTGAAAATGTTGCCAGCGGCTGTGGAAGGGAATTTCCCCGGTGGGATAGTGGGCCCGCATTGTGGTGATCACATAGTCGGCTACGGATCCCAGCCGGTTCAGGTCGAGGCGAAAATGCTCTGATTCACCGGCCAAAACCCTTTCCAATAGCAACCGACAGCGATCCCGAATGGCTTGGGGACTCTGCAAATAAGCCACTCGTTTTTCCAGATCAACAGGTGTCAGCATCAAGCCGTTCCTTCTCAATTGTCCATGCCGAGAATTTTCTCAGCATAATCGGGCGGGAACCCACCTTGATCTGCATTCGTCTGCAAGCCTTGGCCCACTTGACACTCCCGCCGGTCTCTTGTCAAAAGACCGCGTCTTACTTCGCGATCGGTGAGACCCTTGCAAGAGAAAGCTTTGAGGCAACTGTCCTGCTGACACGAGCAGCCCCGAGCCATTTTGAGAAAAGACTGGGCGAGCACTGAGTGAGGATCCCGATAGATAAGAGCATTGACTCGAGGTAAATTTTGATGTCCCTGTTAAGAGAAGTGTTGAATACTACATTTCACTGAGGTAGACCTTGCCTACTCTGTGGCCTTAATCACTTCCTTGAGGGATTGTCGATTGTTATGATAGATGTAAACCTAGCCCTAAGCATAAATTACTAGTTAGGTCATTTGCAGCTAGGCGGAGCCCCACAGAGGCCAATTCATTAGGGAGGAGTGTGATGTTCACACGGTTGGCGGAACAATACCGCAGCTATGTTCAAGATCTGGTGATGAGTTTGCAGGCCCTGGCCATCGTTTTGGAGAAGCGGGGCTACCCAGCCTCTTGCTACACCTGTGGTACGTCTTTCGAGAGTGCCTCGTTTATGGTCAGCTTACGAGAGGGGCACCTGATTCGCTTTTTGGTTTCCGAATGCTCCATTAGCTGGACAGAAATGCGGGATGACCGAGAGCTCATGAAATTGGAAGGAGCAGAGGCAATTCGCCAACTGCAGGAGCTGGCAGAGCTTATCAAAGATGAGCTGTTGGTCGCCGCCACGCCGGCTGAAGCTCTGGTGGCCAGCACCTGATCCTGGCAGGCCCTAGGTCTGCTCAAACCCAAGCCGTAGCCGATTGGACAACTAAGCCTAACCTTCTAGGCCGCTGCTTTGGAGATTTTTCCCCTGTTGAGGAGTAAGGGTGGAATAGGGATCCCCCTCGACGGAGTGGCAGTTGGCTGGCTGCCCATGCCGCTTGTATGGGGATCCCAGATGACCCGCTCTCCCAGCTTGTATCTGGAGTGGTTTGTGGCGGCAAAGCCTCTCTGAGTAAAGTCTGAGTAAGGTGTCACCGCTGCCAGGGATCCCGTGTCGACGGGCTCAGTCTCTCATGGCTCTTACGCAATACCCCCAAGGGGATTCGAACCCCTGTCGCATCCGTGAAAGGGATGTGTCCTAGGCCTCTAGACGATGGGGGCACTCGGAAACGAGGCGATCCTAATCCTAAGGAATGGCAAGTAAGCTTGTCAACCTTTTAATCTGCATCCCCAGACCCACGCCCTGCCAAGTTCAGAATCAAGATCCCCAGCAAAGCCAGGCTCAGCAGGCTGGCAATCACAATCGGTTCATCTGGGATCACGTCCATCTTGGCTTCACCAAATTTTCGGGCTGGAGACCCGCACCATAGCCGCAGGCTTGGTGTCGGGAGGAAAGCCCACCCCCATATAAGTGCACTGACTATATAGATGATAAATAGGCCGACCAAGGTCTGGATGAGCTACAATAGGCCCATGAGCCAGACCATATCTGTACGTTGCAAGCTGATAGTCCCTGTAGAGTTGCGTCAAGAAATTGACCGCACCCTGCAGAGATTTGCTGACGCTTGCAACCAGATTCTGGATACCGCCAAGCGTGAGAAGTGCTGGAACACCGTCAAGCTGCATCACCTGGTCTATCGACCGGTGAAGGAGGTAACGGGGCTAAAAGCCAACCACGTCTGTCAGGCGCTCCGTCGGGTGATTAGCAATGCCAAGGCGGTGAAGCAAGTCCACAAGTTCCGCCCCACCAGTCTGACTTTGGACGCTCGTACTTTTAAGTACCGAGAGTCCGACCAAGCCGTGGGCGTGACCCTGATGAGCGGACGGGTTTGGCTCAAGCTCAAGATTGGCGGTTATCAAATCGCTTTGCTGCGGGGGCAGAAGCCGACAAGCGCAACCCTGTCCAAGACTAAGCAAGGGGACTACTACATCAACATTGCTGTTGAGCTGGATACTCCCCCGACCGGCAAGACTCCCAAGGTAATCGGAGTTGACTTGGGCAGGCGGGATATCGCCACCGCTAGCAACGGACGTTCTTGGAGTGGAGAGCACATCCAGGCCGTCCGTGACCGGTTCAGCCGTGTACGCGCCAAGGTTCAATCCAAACGCACTCGCAGCTCTAGGAGGCTGCTGAGAAGGCTCTCTGGGAGAGAACGGCGCTACCAGACATGGCTGAACCACAACATCAGCAAAACCTTGGTCAGGGATGCCCAAGCTATTGGTGCGGCACTGGCTTTTGAGGACTTGACAGGCATTCGAGAGCGCCTGAATCAGAAGCCTCGGAGCAAGACTGAGCGGCGCAGGACTAACAACTGGGCGTTCTGCCAGCTCAGGATGTTTGTGGCCTACAAGGCTGCCATTGCTGGAGTGCCTGTGGTGCTGGTGCCGCCTGCCTACACCAGCCAGACCTGCCACAAATGCCTGCACATCCACCCTGAGCAGGGCAAGTCCTACCGCAGTGGCAAGTCGTTCAAGTGTGGGCACTGTGGATGGGAAGGGGATGCGGATTTGAATGGTGCGAATGTGATTACGCTTTTGGGGGCTGTCGTAAACCAGCCTAGAGGTTCGGGCCTGTTTTGTTCTCTGGTAGAGCAGAGCAGGCTCAGGGCTACTGAAAGCCCGCTCCGTACCGCTTAGCGGTCGGAGCCGGGTAGTTTACACCCGTTCCACATCCCAGAAGAAGAGGGATCCCGCCATAACCACCCGTCTCTTTGCTGTTTTAGCCGGCTCACACCCCATCGAGCCCCGTACGGAGGCGGGCCGGTGAGTCGTCCTGAGCAAAGCATCCGTCCGGTGGCTTAGACTACACTAGTAAGGACTGACCCATCGTTTGGACTGGCATGATTCCCACCGTTATTGAGCAATCTGCGCGAGGCGAGCGCGCCTTTGACATTTACTCGCGTCTCTTGCGGGATCGGATCATTTTCTTGGGCACCCAGGTGGACGACGACATTGCTAACCTGATTGTGGCCCAGATGCTCTACTTGGAGTCCGAAGACCCTGAAAAAGACATCTACCTCTACATCAACTCCCCCGGCGGCTCTGTCTATGCCGGCATGGCCATTTACGACACCATGCAGCACATTCAGCCGGATGTCTCCACCATCTGCATTGGTTTGGCTGCCAGCATGGGAGCTTTTCTGCTGGCAGGGGGCACCAAAGGCAAGCGCATTGCCCTTCCCCACGCCCGCATCATGATCCACCAACCCCTTGGTGGAGCTCAGGGGCCAGCTACCGATATTGAAATTCAGGCCAAAGAGATCCTCTTCATCAAAAACAGCCTCAATAGCTTGCTGGCCTACCACACCGGTCAACCTCTAGAGCGCATCGAACGAGATACCGACCGCGACAACTTCATGACCCCAGAACAAGCCAAAGAGTACGGCCTCATCGACCAAGTGATCAGCAAGAGACCCCAGCCAACCCTGGCAGCCGTTTCTTGACCCTCCAGATCCTGTGGGTGGACTTGCTCCGCTCCCTCAAAGAAGGGAGCTTTTGGTTTTGGCCGGGGATCCCACCCGAAGGATATTAAGAAAGCCAAAGAAATCTGTATTCTCAGCGGGAAGCAGGGGGTCTTACTTTAATTAAACTAATCAAACTCATAAAGAAAGTAATGATCAGCCCATTATTGCGGATGGTAGCTTAGGATTAAACCTATATAGAGTTGTGTTTGCCGAGATTCTAGCTTAGGCGCTGTATAAATTCCTTTCCGCTGGGTTTGCAAATCCAGGGAGTCGAAGCTAGTAATTGAAGGCGCTCGAAAAGAAGGGTTTAGGGCTTCCATCCGCCGGGATGAAGAGTGTCTTAAAGCCCAACTTTGGCCTCATGGTTGTGGGGCGGTCTTATTCACGGAAACTCGGCGGTCTCGAGTTTTGGCCCTGAGTTTTTCCTCTTGGTTGCATCCGTGAAGGGCATTTTCTGGTTCTGTAATTCGTTCAGAGGGAGATCAACGTGGCCTACTCAGCAACCCAATCCAAAAGCGGCTATCAAGCCGGGGTGAAGGATTACCGACTCACCTATTACACTCCCGACTACACACCCAAGGATACCGATGTCTTGGCCTGTTTCCGAGTTACCCCTCAACCGGGCGTTCCTCCCGAAGAGGCGGGGGCAGCCGTGGCGGCTGAGTCTTCGACGGGCACCTGGACAACGGTATGGACCGATTTGCTGACCGACTTGGATCGGTACAAAGGCCGCTGCTATGACATCGAGCCGGTTCCCGGCGAAGACAACCAGTACTTCTGCTTCGTCGCCTATCCGCTGGATCTGTTTGAGGAAGGCTCGGTGACCAACATGCTCACCTCGATTGTGGGCAACGTTTTTGGCTTTAAGGCCCTAAAGGCGCTGCGGCTGGAAGATGTGCGGATCCCGGTGGCCTACCTGAAAACCTTCCAGGGCCCTCCCCACGGCATTCAGGTGGAGCGGGACAAATTGAATAAGTATGGCCGTCCGCTGCTGGGCTGCACCATCAAACCCAAGTTGGGCCTTTCTGCCAAAAACTACGGGCGGGCCGTGTATGAAGCTCTGCGGGGCGGCTTGGACTTCACCAAAGATGACGAAAACATTAACTCCCAGCCCTTCCAGCGCTGGCGGGATCGCTACTTGTTCGTGATGGAGGCTGTCCACAAGGCCCAAGCGGAAACCGGCGAGATCAAGGGCCACTATTTGAACGTGACGGCGCCCACCTGCGAAGAGATGTTCAAGCGGGCCGAGTTTGCCAAGGAGTTGGGCGCCCCTATCATCATGCACGACTACTTGACAGCTGGCTTCACTGCCAACACCAGCTTGGCCAAGTGGTGCCGGGATAACGGCATTCTGCTGCACATTCACCGGGCCATGCACGCGGTGATCGACCGGCAGAAAAACCATGGCATCCACTTCCGGGTGTTGGCCAAGTGTTTGCGCATGTCCGGTGGCGACCACCTGCACTCTGGGACGGTGGTGGGCAAGTTGGAAGGCGACCGCGCCATCACGATGGGCTTTGTGGATCTCATGCGGGAAAACTACGTAGAGGCCGATCGCTCCCGCGGCATTTTCTTCACCCAAGATTGGGCTTCCATGCCAGGGGTGATGCCAGTGGCTTCCGGTGGGATCCACGTTTGGCACATGCCGGCGCTGGTGGAAATCTTCGGCGACGACTCGGTGCTGCAGTTCGGCGGCGGAACCTTGGGACACCCCTGGGGCAACGCGCCGGGCGCAACCGCCAACCGGGTGGCCTTGGAGGCTTGTATCCAAGCTCGTAACGAAGGTCGAGATCTGGCCCGCGAAGGCAACGACATCATCCGGGAAGCGGCCAAGTGGTCGCCGGAGCTGGCGGCTGCCTGCGAGCTGTGGAAGGAAATCAAGTTCGAGTTCAAGGCCGTCGACACCCTCTAGAGATCTGCTGGGGGCAAGGGATCCCTACGGTTCTCTTGCCCTGCTGGCCCCCTCCCTGGATCGGCAATGGATCTGAAACAGATCGCCAAAGACACCGCCAAGACCTTGATCAGCTACCTGACTTATCAGGCGATGCGCACGGTGCTGGCCCAACTGAGCGAAACAGATCCCCCCAGGGCCCTTTGGCTACAGCAGTTCTCCGCTCGGCAAAACCTTCAGGATGGAGAAGCCTACCTGCGGGCTTTGCTGGCTGAGCGTCCTGAGTTGGCCTATCGCATCATGACCGTTCGTGAACACATTGCTGCGGAGGTGGTCGATTACCTGCCGGAAATGGCCAAAGCCGGCATCCAGCAAGCCAACATGGAGCACCGCCGCAATCATCTAGAACGGATCACCTCAGCAACAGGATCCCTACCCGTTACCCACCCGGAAGCGGGATCCCCCCCACAAAACCCTAGGCTCGAAACGGAGTGACACTCATCATGCAAACCTTACCAAAAGAGCGCCGCTACGAAACCCTCTCCTATCTGCCGCCGCTGACGGATCTGCAGATCATCAAGCAGGTGCAGTACATCTTGGATCAGGGCTACATCCCGGCCATAGAGTTCAACGAATCGTCTGAACCAACGGTTCGCTATTGGACGCTGTGGAAGCTGCCCCTGTTCAGCGCCACTTCTCCCCAGGAGGTGCTCAGCGAAGTGCAGGCTTGCCGCAGCGCCTACCCCAACTGTTTCATTCGCGTGGTGGGGTTCGACAACATTAAGCAGTGCCAAGTGCTCAGCTTCCTGGTCTATAAGCCCAGCGGCCTGCGCTAAGGGAGCTCTGGTCAGCGAAAGGGGAGAGCTTCTCCCCTTTTGGTCAAGCCTCCTGGCTTGACTTCTTTGTATGGCCGTTCTCGGTGGCACGGCAATAGAGACCGTGGTTCGGTAATGGTCATGTACAACGTTGCCGTCAACGGGCAACCGGGGTTGGGAACCAGCCTCGTTGGTCTCGGATGTTGCAGCACTCCTTCAGAGACCTGCGGGTCTATGAAGCAACTGGGACAGAGGAAGGGACAAAAACCTCACTGTTAAGGGGATGGGGCACTAGAAACCCCATCTGCCTATACGGTGGGGTAGTTCATGGTGACCCTATTTCTAGGATCCGATGCCCATAAGGGATCCCAGCCCTACCGCCAGAAGAGCGGCCAGGGTTGTTTGAATACTGTTTACAACTTCGTTGGTCATCCAGGCCAAACGGGGTTGTAACACCACTCCCATCCAGCTTTCCGCCAGGGTGGCCAGGATCCCAGCCAGCCAGCAGATGCCCAACCAAAATGGGCTTTCCCCCACCCACTCCCCGCCAATCCCCCAGGCCAACCCGGCCATCCCTGCCGCTGCCGCCACCCCCGCCAGGGATCCCTCTCGGCTGATGGCTCCTTCTGTGCCCGCCGGCACGGACTGGAAGGTGGTGATCAAAAAGGTCTTGCGGCCATAGGCTTTCCCCACCTCGCTGCTGACGGTATCGGCCAATTTCGCTGCAAAGCTGGCGCTGTATCCCAACCACCACAGGGGATGCGGGAAGAAAGCGTATCCTAGCGCACATACTGCCCCGGTTAAAGCGGATCCCCAGACGTTCTCCGGCCCTCGCGCCCCCTCTCGCTTTTCGGCGATCCCCTGCGCCTGCTTGCGCCGGATCCCCAGTTTGGTTACGGCTGTTCCCACTAAAAAATAGGCAGCTACCACCGCGTAGCCCCGCCCCCCCAGCCCCCCCCACACCAGCAGGCCCAGCAGGCCCGCGTGGATGACCCCTGCTCGCGTCAAAGCCTTCTGAGGGCTCAGCAGACCCAGCACCACCAGAGCCAGGTTGAGCCAGAGTGCCACCCCCCACTGACTCAGAAGCCACGCTTGCCACATATACCCTTAAACTTTAGCCACAGCAATTTGGCCAGATAATTCTCAGCACAAGCACCAATATAGCAATCCGTGTTAAATCGCAAAAAAATCTTTTATCGACTAAATGCCTCTCCCTGTAAACGTGCCGGTCAAATCTCCCACCACCCTCCTATTCCTCTTAGAAGGAATCAGCACCCGGCCTTCCCTTGTCTATCCTCTCCCTGAATTCCTGAGAATCTTATCCCCTATCACCTTCGTATGCTCTTCTTGCCAACTCTCTGGTAATGCCTCTGCTTGGGTAATATCCTGCTTTGCCCTGCTGTGATTCTAAACACTAACGGCTTCCCCAAACCATCCACACTCACATGGATCTGAGTGCTGTATCCACCTCGACTCCTCCCCAAAGCTTGCTCCCCTTTTTTTGCGGCTGCCCAGGGGTGAGCACGAACGACAGTTGAGTCAAGGATAAGATGCTCTAAGTCAGGGTCTTTCCCAAACTCCCAAGCAACTCCAGCGATAGAATCTCTGGTGTATCATTTTCCATATCTTTTTGGGAGGTAGCGCCACGGGGATCCAGAGCGAGCTATTACAGCAGGCCTTGGATAAACTGTTTGCATCCTGCCTCTTTGCCGATGTGGATCTGGATTCTGTTTTCAGGAAAGCTATAATTTTTTGCTATTTTATTTGCTGTGATCTGCAGCAAGATAACTCATCAGACCTTACCCAAAAACTGTCCTTATCATAACTAAATGCAAAAAACCTAACGACTACACCTTTTGCCGTTCAACTGGGATCTTCAGCCAACGGCTTAGTTCCGAGGCCAACCACTCCAGCTCTGGCTCCTGCAAAGGGATCCCCGCTCCCAACTCGTATTTGCGGTTGCCCGCCCAGATGTTCAACTGTGGGCTTTGGCGTGGGATCAGCTCTAGCCGGTCAATATCCCATCGCCGACTGGGGGGAACATTGCCAAACCTCAGGCCAAACACCTCGTGAGCCAGGCGAATGTATTTTGTGTCGATCCGCAGGTGGACTTTGCCGAATAGACCGTAGAGGATCACGCCCACCATCCCCAACCCCACCGTCCAGAAGGGCAGGATGAATAGGCCAAACACCAGATTGGCCGGAAAAGGCGCAAACCCAACCGATATGATCGTGAAAAAGGTGATGAAGGAGTTCCAAGCGATGGCGAAAGGCAGCAACACCAAAACACCGATTTGCCGGGCCGGGATCACCACCTGAAAGGTCTGTTCAGACTTGTGCAGTTGAATCCGGCTGCCTGCTGGCTGTCGAGTAGGGACTGCTGCTGCGTCTGAGGGAATCAAGGCGGGACGACGATCCAAATGCTCCAGCGCCTCCAGGGCCTGCCGGGCGGAAGCAGGACGATCCGCCACCACAGGTTCCGTCATCCACCGCAGCCAGTCGCGGAAGGGCGGGCTCAGGTGCACCGCTTGCTCGAACACAATCCGGGCTCCCTCCTGGGGCAAGTCCGCCGGATGTTGTCCGGTGAGCAGGTGGATTAGGGTGGCACCTAAGCTGTAGAGATCGGAAGCGGGCACGGTTCTGCCGCCAAATTGCTCTAGGGGCATGTAGCCGTAGCTCCCCACCACGGTGTAGGATCCCTGCTCCCGTGGAGCAGCCGCCTGAACCGAGCCAAAATCCACTAGGTACACCTGCTGGTCGGATCCCAAGAGAATGTTGCTGGGCTTGAGATCTCGGTGAATGACGGGGGGATGGAGTTCGTGCAGGTAGACGAGAATGCGCAGCAGCTTTTGCGCCAGCTCCCGCACCTCCGGCTCGGCAAAGCGCCGCCCTTGCTCCATCCACTCCTGCAGCGAGGGGGCGTCGATGTAGGTTTGCACCAGGGCTAGGCCCCGTCCTCCCTCTAGGCTGATCTCGAAGTGGTCGCGGTATTGGGGAATGGCCGGATGGGAGAGGGTCTGCAGGATCTGGGCTTCCCGCTCGAACAGCTTCAGGTCGGCCCAATCAAAGTCTGGCCCAAAGAGCAGCAGCTTGATCACCACCTGTTCCGAGGTGAGCAAATCCTGGGCCAGATAGGTGTGTCTGCCGCTGCGCTTGCTCAATCGCCGCTCTGGCCGATAGCGACTGTGCCAAATTGGACGCTCTGGAGTCATACCCTCTCCTCAGGTCCGACCCTGCTGGTTGCTTCAGCTTTAGCTTATCTTTGTCCCTTTCGGATCCCTGCCGCCGCGCCTCTCAAAAAGCGATTAGAGTGAGTGAAGAGATGTAAAGTAAGCTCTCAGGTTATATGGCCTCGAACGTAAACTACCCGACCCTGACTGCTTCGCAGTACAGGGCGGGCTTTCGGTAGCCCTGCAGTTGGCAAGCCAACCACGAACCTCTAGGCTGGTTTA
>NZ_JBSSAG010000029.1:0-33244 GCF_054058395.1 Thermostichus sp. OS-CIW-26
GTGAAGACTTCTTTACTACTGATCAATCCATCCTCCTTCCGAAGTTGGTTTGCTAAGTGCTGCTATTGTACCCCTTGAGCCCTTAACAGGCTGTATGTCTTTCTTGAGTTTACTACAATAATGCCTGTAACACCTGAGTTCTCAACCGTCTGGGAGCAGAGCACTCTGGTGATAAACCTTATCCAGACAACTCTTTCTATGGTCATTTCGACTTAAACCGGAACACTGCACCCACACCTAGGGTGCACCGAGCCAGAAGGCTGTTCTCAATAGCCCAGGCGTCTTACCCTAAACTGAATCGACTGTATTTGACGAAGAGTGGATGGAGAGGGTGCATCTGTGGAGAAAGGTTCAAACAAATGCTTTAACTGCCATAGTAGTTGATGGCTAAAGTTCCCACTAGGGTAAACTGCAAGGTCAAGATCACGAAGTAGAAAATGGCGCGGGGCTTGAACAGAGTGAGCATCAAGCCTATGGCTTTCAAGTCTACTATCGGCCCAAACACCATAAAAGCCAACAGGGATCCCGGCGTGAAGGTGGCGGCAAAGGAGAGGGCGAAAAAGGCATCCACCGTCGAGCAGATGGAGATGATCCCGGCCAGGGCCATCATGATCAGGATTGAGAGCAATGCATCTTGGCCATAATCCAGCACAAACGAACGCGGGATCACCGTTTGAATCAGGGCCGCCATCGCCGAGCCCAAGATGAGCACGGATCCCAATTCGCGGATCTCCCTGGCCCAGGTCTGCAGCAGGAGAACTCCTTTTTGTCCCCTGGAGGAAGAAGGCGCAGCGGCCAGAGCAGAGCGATACACATCTTCAGCCGTTTGTAAAGTGGCCAGGGATCCGCCAGAGGCCCCTTGAGCAGGGCTCTGGGATCCAATCCAGAAGGTGCCCCCCTGCAACAACGGCGAGCGGGAGATGTTCTTCGGATCAGCTTCTTGGGAGCAATTGCGCTGCAGCTCCCGCCAGACTGACGGCTGCAACAGAGGCTGGAAATCCTTTTGCAGGCTGAAGATCAAGCCGACGACAACCGCAATGCCGAAGGAAAAGAGAACTCGGTAGATCACCAGCTCCGGCATGGAGCGAAAGGCAATCCAAGTGGAAAAGATCACCACCGGGTTAAACACCGGCGCCGCCAATAAAAAAGCCACCGCCACGTGGGGTGGGATCCCTTTGATCACCAGTTGACGGGCCACCGGCAGGTTGCCGCACTCGCACACCGGGAAAAAGAATCCTAAAGCGCCACCGGCCACCGCGCTGCCGATTTTGCCTTTGGGCAGGAAACGGGCCAACTGGGATCCCTCCACAAACACCGCCAGCAGCCCCGACAGAAACACCCCTAGCAGCAAAAATGGCATGGCCTGCACCACAATGCTCAGAAACAGGGTGAACCCGTCTCGCCAAAGGGGAGAGTCTAAAAGGCTCAACACACCGCCTCACGCACAATTTGGGCCTTACTGAGTTTGGATCCCGGCCCAGCGCCCTGTCAAACGGCTCTCAACCTCGCTCTTCTATGGGGATATAGCGTTGCTGGCGTTCGCCTGTGTACACCTGGGTGGGTCGGAAAAGCCGATTATCGGACAACTGCTCCCGCCAATGGGCCAGCCAACCCGCCGCTCGGGCAATGGCAAACACCGGTGTAAACAGATCTTCCGGGATCCCCAACTTGGCGTAGACCAACCCTGAGTAGAAGTCCACATTCGGGTAGATCCCCTTCGGCCCCAGCAACTCCTCACACACCCGCTCCACCTCCAGGGCGATGTCGTAGTACTTGTCGTGGCCGTAGCGCTCAAATAGCTCCTCAGCCAGCCGCTGCAGGATAGTGGCCCGCGGATCCTTCACCTTATAAACCCGGTGACCCATGCCCATGATGCGCTGTTTTTTGGCCAGCTTCTCCTCGATAAACGAGCGCACATTTTCCACCGAGCCGATTTGCCGCAGCAGCATCATCACCTGTTGGTTGGCCCCCCCGTGCAACAGCCCCGAAAGGGTACCCACCGCCGTGGCCAGGCTGCTGTAGGGGTTAGCCAGCGTGGAAGCGCTCACCAGAAGGGCAAACGTAGAGGCATTGACCGTGTGCTCGGCGTGCAGGATCAGGCAGATGTCAAAAATGCGGGCCAACCAGGGATCCGGCTTCTTGCCCGAGAGCATGTATAGGAAATTGGCAGCATGATCCAGGTTGTCGTCCGGGGGAATGGGATCATTGCCCTGTCGCATCTGGTGGAACATGGCCACCATGGTCGGCAGCTTGGAGAGCAACCGGGTGACGGTGCCGAACACATAGTCGGGATCCATCTCCCGCAGCGGGTAAAACAGCCCCAAGCCCGCCACACAGGTTTGCAGAGCATCCATCGGGTGGCCCGACTCCGGAAACGACTTGATCATGTCGCGGATGCGGTATTTCACCCGTCGATGACTGCGGATTGCCTGATCAAAGTTGTCCAGCTCCGATTGGGTCGGCAGCTTGCCAAAGATCAGCAAGTAGGCTGTCTCCAGAAAGGTACTGTGGGCGGTTAATTCCTCGATGGGGATGCCCCGATATT
Organism: Thermostichus sp. OS-CIW-26; assembly: GCF_054058395.1. Lineage (NCBI taxonomy): Bacteria > Bacillati > Cyanobacteriota > Cyanophyceae > Thermostichales > Thermostichaceae > Thermostichus > Thermostichus sp. OS-CIW-26. Next base: position 2,546 of record NZ_JBSSAG010000029.1, read on the forward strand.
CCAGGATCCCCGCCTGGCCATCCACAAAACTAATGTTGGAGCGTGTGGCCGGAACGCCTTCCAAGCCTGGTCTGTATTCGCCATCCGCCATGGTCGGATCCTTAGAGCAAGTATTTCCTAGATAATGATGAATCAAGGGTTGTCAAAGGTGCCTGGAACCCAACCCCTTGCTCCCCTCGGGCAGTACTGACCCCGCTTCGCTACAGTAAAGCAAATTTTGGATCCCTGTAGCCAAATGCTGCCCCTGTCATCCTTCACAGAGAGCTAGGCTGGGATCCGCCTTCTATCTTGCAACAGCTCCCGCTGCCCGACGCAAAAATTGTTGCTATGGTGAGAACTGCGCCCGGCTTGAGGGATCTTGGCGCTTGCCGGAGCCTCAAAAATTTGCTCCCCCGCTTGGAGATCGGCACCGATGTCGGATACTGCTCAAACTCACCTTGGCTCCAGCCCAGTGCAAGGACTGGAGTACGTGGTGCTGGGAGTGGCCACTTGCTTCCAGCAGGATCAGGAAGGTCGCCTGGTAGAGGTTTTGGTGGCCGAGCCGGTGCCTGCTGCCGATTTGGACTGCCTGGCCCAAGAACGCCGCAGCACTTCCTATGTTCTCCTCTACGCCACAACCTACGCCGAGATCGTGAACAACGGGATCCCAACTTTGCCTGCCGAGGTTTTCCCGCCAGGGGTGTTGTTGGGAGAAGACTTCGTGGAACGGGTGCAGGCAGCGGCCCGCACCTATCGCAGCAAGCCCCAGTTTCGCCATATCCCCCTGCACCAAACCTGCACTCCAGAGCGGGGGGTGTTTAAGCTCAATCACAGCGTTGAGCCCCGACGGATCCTCAACGCGGTTGTGGAGCATGACTCTAGTCAATAATAAGCTCAACTATACTGAAAATAATGTATAATATGTTCAGTACGGATTACTACCAGTTGATCTTTCTGTTTACTTTCGAGTCTGCCAACATGGTAGCCAAAGCAAAGCAGAAAATTGGTAGTAAGACGACACGGAAACTGCGCTTTGGGTATTCTACTCAAAGCTTTGCGGGATACCGCCATTCTGTTTGGAAACAAACAGAATGCTATCGCTGCATAGTTGAACAGTGATGTTCAGCAGTGTTCAGCGTAAATGTATCAGGTGAAGGATGCCGACAACATCAAACAGCACCCCCACACCCATCAACGGCTCTGACTCACTGGGCTGTACGGGTCAGACGTGCCCTGGAAAGCAGGTTGAACCGCCACTCTGGGCTAGGCTTCGGGATCCCTCTACCCTTCTGGAGCAGGTACGCAGCGGTCAGGTTTGGCTGGTTAAGGGAATGGGATCCCATGGGCTGTTGCTGGAGAAAGCTCATATTGTCGAGCTGCTGGAGTTTGGTGCAGCCGTTGGCCTGGCCATCGATCGCGATTGCCGAGCGGTTTTGCCGATCGCGTAAGCGGGACGGAGTCCTTTTGGCCAAGTGTATCTGCAGGCCCCTGCCACTTTTTTGGAGCGTCAGCTAGAAATCGCAGGAGCCCCGCACTGTACCCGTAGGGTCGGTGTCGGGAGGAATGCGCTTTGATGAAGTACAATGAACTTATGAGCCAAGTCCTGACCATATCCTGTAAGCTCAAGGTGTCCCCGTCGCAAGCCGCCAAATTGGACGCGACGATGGATGCCTTTGTACAGGCATTGAACTGGGTCAACCAAAACACACCAGAAAAAGTAGTCAACGCAGTCAAACTCCAATCCCTTTGCTACTACGAGATTCGAGCCCGGTTCGGCTTGTCCAGTAACTTGGCTCAACAGGTGTGCAGACGGGTAGCGGGTTCCCGCAAAGTGGCTAAGCAGAAAAAGCGTCCCGTCAAGGAGTTTAAGAGCGGCTTTGTTACCTACGACGCTCGCATCTTTTCGTTCCGTCAAAAAGACTGGACGGTGTCGCTGACCACGGTGGAAGGGAGAGAACGCTTTGAACTGGCCATTGGTAACTACCAGCGTGGGATGCTGGCTGGCTCTAACCCCAAATCGGCCACCCTAGTCCAGCGGAAGGATGGCTCCTACTACATCCAGATTTGCGTAGAGGAAAAAACACCCAAGCAACAAGATACCGACAAGGTGATCGGGGTGGACTTGGGAAGGACGGATATTGCCCATACGTCAGACGGGGACAACTGGAATGGACAGCAGTTGAACAGAGTCCGCGACCGCTACTCCCGGTTGAGGGCGGTACTCCAACGCAAAGCCAGTAAGGGCACCCGCAGTTCGCGGCGCAGATGCAGAGAACTGTTGCAACGGCTGTCTGGCAAGGAAAGACGCTTTCAGGCGTGGGTCAATCATCGCATCTCCAAAGCTATTGTCTCTAGGGCAAAGACCACAAACAGCGCTATTGCCCTGGAAGACCTGACAGGGATACGGGAAAGGGTCAATCAACAGCCACGCAGCAAAACCGAAAGGCACAGGGCCAACAGTTGGGCGTTCTACCAACTACGTCAATTTCTGGAATACAAGGCGAGGGTTGCAGGGGTTTCTCTGATTCTTGTTCCGCCTGCCTACACGTCGCAGACCTGCCACCGGTGTTTGCACGTCCATCCCGACCCTGCGCAATCCTACCGCAGTGGTAAGTCGTTCAAGTGTGGGCACTGTGGATGGGAAGGGGATGCGGATTTGAATGGTGCGAATGTGATTGCGCTCTTGGGGGCTGCCGTAAACCAGCCTAGAGGTCCGGGCTTGTTTTGTTCTCTGGTAGAGCAGAACAGGCTCAGGGCTACTGAAAGCCCGCTCCGTACCGCTTAGCGGTCGGAGCCGGGTAGTTTACCAGTTTGGGCCGGCGTTGCTTGCTTCTGTGCCGGACGAATGGCTAGGACGGTTGGTGGGGGTGTCGGGAGATCTGATCCAACGTTGCCGCCAAGAAATGAGGATCCCTGCTGGCGCTTTGGGCTGCAGAGAGCAAGATTGAGACGGGGGGAGCCCAAGAGAGAAACTCGAGCGCTTGTTTCACCAAAAGACAAGCTGCTGCCGCCTCAACCCCAGCAAAAGGACGGCAAAACACTTGGTCAAAGGAATTGGTGGCTTTCCGGCTGCAACACTATCTCGCTCGGTACAGCACCAGCGGGCGCTGTAAGGGCAAAGCAGATGGCTTCCGCAGCCGTGGCAGGGCTGAGCATCTTGTCTCGTTGCACCTTCAGGTTGATGGGATCCCAGAAGGGTGAGTCGATGCCCCCGAAGTAAAACAGCGTAAATCTGACCCCAAAGCGCTTCAGCTCATCGGCCATGCACTTGCTAAACCCGACCACCCCAAACTTGGCCGCACAGTAAGCAGAGGCCATCGCCATGGGATAACGTCCAAGGACGCCGGGAAAATTGAGGATGTGGCCGGATTTTTGCTCCCGCATGGGGTTGGCAGCCAGTTGGCTGGTGTAGAAGCTGCCCTTCAGGTTGACCGCCAGCATTCGCTCCAGGTCTGCGGGGGTTAGCTGGGGAGCAGGCTTCAGGATCCCGGCCCCGGCCAGGTTAATCAGCACGTCAATGCGCCCATGCTTTTGCACCGTTTGGTTGACCAGGGCCTCTACCTGGGCATAGTCCGTCACATCAGTGGGGATCCCCAATCCAGAGGCAGCCCCCAAAGAGGCTGATTTCTCCACCAGAGCTCGCAGGGGCTCTTCTCGCCGAGCGGCCAACACCAGATGGGATCCGGCCTGAGCCAGCATGGGCACCAGGACGCTGCCGATACCCCCTGTTGCCCCTGTGATCAAAATAACTGCCTGCGATAGCGGAGAAGACACGTTACGTTTCTTAAACTCTTTTTCCCATCATACACAGGGATCCCGACAAGCCAGTCACAGCCCCACTGGATCCCTCGACAGAGGTCATCTGAGCGATGGGGAAGACAGGAAAGGCTGGTACAGCCACAACCCACTGAACCCCAAAGTCAGCAGAGTGAGGGGCAGGCCAAAGCGCAGATGTTCCCCAAACGAAAGCACATAGCCTTTTTTGGCCGCTGCCTCGACTGTGATCAAATTGGCCACCGCCCCAAATAGTGTCAAATTGCCCGCCAAAGTGGAGCCGGCAGCCAGCAACAGCCAAGCGGTGGTCTCCTGTCGGGGCAGGAACGATTGCAGCAACAGCACCGCCGGCACATTGGAGATGAGGTTGGATAAAACGGCCACACTGCTCAGCAGGGCAAGAGGGGATCCCGCCAGACTCTCTGCCAAGGATCCCAAGCCCATCCCCCAAGCAGTGACCAGCTCTCCCGTTGCCCGCGTTAGGATGAACAGCCCGGAAAACATCACCAGCAGATTCCAGTCCACCTGCTCCAAAAATCGCTCTGGCTTCAGCCTACGGGTAATCAACAACAGGGCCGCCGCCACCAAAGCCGATTCTGCCAAGGGAAGTCCGGCTACAAAGGCCACAAACAGCCCCCCCGTAATCACCACGCTCTTGCGCAACAGGGGCGGGTAGAGCCGCAGCGGCAGCCAAGGCACCTGGGCAAAGGGTTTCAACGAGCGCACCTCAGGGTAGTACAGCCACAGCAACCCCACTTCCAGCAGCAGCCCCACCACGGCAATGGGGGTCATCTGGGCAGCAAACTCCAGATAGCCGATCCCAGAGAAGGAGCCGATCAGGATATTCTGCGGGTTGCCGCTCAAGGTGGCGACGGATCCCAGGTTGGTGGCTGCCGCCAAGCCCAGCAGATAGGGAATCGGGTTTAACCCCAGCACCGTTGTGACCTGCAAAGTCAGGGGAGTAAACACCAGCGCCAGCGTGTCGTTGAGCAGGAAAGCCGAGAGCAGCCCGCTGCCGAACACCAGCATGATCAACAGACCAAAGGGGTTGCGGCTCACCCGAATCAAGCCCAGCAAAGCCAACTGAAAAGCCCCCCCATAGGACAAGCTGGCATTTACCACCATCATGCTCAGGAGAAACACAATCGTGGTCGGGTCAATGGCTTCCCAAGCCTGCCGTAGCGACAAGGCCCCCAAGCCGATCAACAGGGCGGATCCCACCAGGGCGATGGTGGCCCGGTTCATACGCAACCTAGGCAGGGATCCCAGTCCCAACCCGACATAGCTCAAACCCAACACCAACCAAGACAGTCCCTGCACCCCCCGATCCCTCCCGCACTTCTTTCAGGATCTCTGATGGGTTCAGCCAATGGCAAAGGCTGGAGTTGAAACAGGCCCAACATTCCCGATACTCAATGAAGTCACAAATAAGTCACAAGAACCAATCATGGTCAGAAACCTTTCGGGATAGTCCAAAAGCTCCGCTGGATCAGCGCGTTTGCCTCGGCGAGCTGCAGACCGAGCAGAGGTGGCGAGAATATCCAAGGTCTGGCCATCGTTCGTAGGATAATGGGAGCCCGCAGGCACTAACCCGCAAACATTGAGTTACCCACCGTTCACTGAGGAGTTGTCCCCTTGGTCAAAGAACGCGTAGAGGTGATCGTCCCGGCCACCACCGCCAACTTGGGGCCAGGGTTCGACTGCATCGGTGCAGCCCTAGAGCTCTACAATCACTTCTATTTTCGCGAGATCCCTTCTGGCCTCAGCATCCACTACCGCGGCAGCGACCACATCAGCCAAAGCAAGGACAACCTGGTGTACCGGGCTTTTTGCCGCGCCTTTGAGTTGCTGAGTAAGCCTGTGCCGGGGGTAGAAATCGAAATTACCCTCAACGTGCCCCTGGCGCGGGGGTTGGGCAGTTCTGCCACCGCCATTGTCGGCGGCTTGCTGGGGGCCAATGCCATTGGAGCACTCAACTTAGCTCCCGAAACCCTTCTACAACTGGCTATTGCCTTGGAGGGCCACCCAGACAATGTGGTGCCCGCCCTGCAGGGCAGTTGTCAGCTTTGTGTGCAGGGACAGCAGGGGCAATGGGTGTTTTGTCCCGTGGAGTGGCATGAGAGCATTGGCATCCTGGCCGTAGTGCCCAACTTTAAGCTTTCCACCCAAGCGGCCCGCGAGATCCTGCCCAAATCCGTCAGCTTGGCGGATGCAGTTTTTTCCAGCAGCCATCTGGGCCTACTCATCCGCAGCCTGCAGTCGGGGCGGGTGGACTGGCTGAAGGTGGCCCTGCAGGATCGGCTGCACCAGCCGGCGCGTATGGAGCTGATCACCGGGTTCAAAACGGTTCAAGCTGCAGCCATGGCTGCCGGAGCCTATGGAGTGGTGATCAGCGGAGCCGGCCCCACTCTTCTGGCCCTCTGTGCTCCCGAGAATCGGGAACGGGTGGGATCCGCGATGGTCAGCGCTTGGGCGCAGTTGGATATTGAAGCGGAGGCCAAACTGCTCAACCTGGACCGGCAGGGAGGACGGGTGGTGATCCACTCCCAGCCGTCTGGATAGGAAACTTCCTGTCCAATCGGGGAGCTACCCTGCTGCCGGGAAGCCATCTTGCAGCAGCAACACCAAGGGCGGAAGAAATAGCCAAGCCGCCACCATCAAGGACGCCACTGCCGCCATCAACACCGCTGCCGCCGCGCAATCTTTGGCGATCTCGGCCAGGAGATGGTACTTGCTGCCCAGGGTGAGATCCACCACTGCTTCCAGAGCGGTATTCACCAGCTCCAGCGCCATCACCAAACCGCTGGTCAGGCTGATCAGGGCCATTTCCACAGCGCTCAGCCGCAGGCCCAGCCCAAGGCCAAAGGCTATCACCGCCACCGCCATGTGGATGCGCAAGTTGCGCTGGGTGCGGATGGCATAGACCAAGCCCTTGCCCGCGTAGTAGAAACTTTTGCCCAAGTTGTCGGCCACTTGCCAAGAGGGGGGGCGTCGCCAGGGATCCCTTCCCAAAGGCTCGGCACTGGCTGCCCGATCCGCCTCAGATGGCTGCGCTGGGTCTCTGGAATGGACGCGCCGCCGGAACACCGCCAGGCGAGAACGCTCCGGCAACCGACTAGGGCTGTTGGCCATGGGCCACCTCCCCATCCAGTTGGATGGCTGCGAGCAACTGTCGCTGTTGCTGCAACATGCGCTGTAGGGACAGTTCATCCGGGTGATCCCACCCCAGCAGATGGAGCAACCCGTGGCTGGCCAACCAGGCCAACTCTTGCGAAAGACGATGCCCCTGCGCCTTGGCCTGTGCGCGGGCGGTGGGCACCGAAATCACAATATCCCCCAGTAGGCGTACCCCCGTTATGTCTTGGATCCCAAAGGGGGCAAGCATCTCCTGTGCGGCAAAGGCCAACACATCGGTGGGCTCGTCGAGATGGCGAAACTCGCGGTTGAGCTGGCGGATGTGTTCATCGGAAGTGAGGCAAAGGCTGAGCTCGCATGGCTCCTGGACTCCCAGCTCTTTCAGCCAGATCTCGAACCAATGACGCCAAGTGGCTTCTTCAATCGGGCTTGGGATGTTGAATTGCAGATAGAGATCTAAAAATCCATCCATGCGGGCCTCACTCACACCACGCCCCTTATTCTACTGGTTTGCCCAGATTGGGCCAGGTTTTGCTTCTTTGCTCTGCCAGCTGTTTCAGCGCCTGTCGTAGTCGATTCTCCAGCTCATGGCAGCCCGAATGCAAATCCTCTGGCGGGAACAGATCCCCGGCAATGCCCACTGCCCAGGCCCCTGCTTGCAGGTATTCCGCTGCCCCGGCCAAGGTGACTCCCCCGGTGGGGATCAACGGCAGGGATCCCAGCACCGATTGTAGATGGCGCAGGTAGCGGGATCCCCCCATGCTCTCCACCGGAAACACCTTTACTGCCGTTGCCCCCGCCTGCCACGCCCTCCAGATCTCGCCGGGGGTGAGGGCACCGGGCACGATGGGCAGCCCTACTTCCCGACCCCAACGGATGACTTGCTCATCGGTGAAGGGGCAAATGCAAAACTGGGCTCCTGCCTGCCAAGCCTGCTCCGCCATCTGTCGATTGAGAACAGTGCCCACCCCTATCCAACACTGCGGGTGGTCTTGTCGCAGTTGGGCAATCAACTCCAGGTATTGGGGAACTTGCGTGGTGATTTCAATGTGGCGGATCCCGGCTCGGATGGCCAGCATGGCTCCCTCGAGAGCTTGGGCTGGGCTGGCCCAGAGGCGGATCACGGCAATCAGCGGCTGCTGCCACAGATGGAGTAGCCAGGGGTGCTGTGACCCTTTCCCGAAACCGCACTCAAAATCCTCGAATACCATCTGTGGGGAAATACCCTCTCATCGGTTTCTCATCTTTGCCAGATGTTGAGGTCGCTGTCGCTCGCCGGTGGGTTGGGCTGCCCACCATCAGACCCATGAGATCCAAAGGTTAGTACGAGCCTAACAGCGGTGTGGTTATTTCAAACAGGTTTGAGACAGTTCCCGGTTGCCCCTCGCCCCTAACCCTTCTTTCCCTGGGAGAGGAAAGTCAAAACAAAGAAACGAATAGTTTCACTGCTCCTGAGAGTGACGCCGCTGTGTCGCCAGGGTCTTTTTCCTATGTCCTGTCGCTTCTTTCTATTTCTTGTCAAGCAGCCATAACCGGCAATAGCCAGCTCAGGCTCGATCAGATCCGTGGGGATCTTTGTATCCTTAGGGTCGATGGGTCGGTTGCAGAGGGTGTGAGGAGTGACGAGTCTCAGTCGTGGGGCACACAGGCTAAAAGGGTGGATAGCGCTCGGATTGCTCACCCTCTTGCTGTTGGGGGGACTGGGGGGGGTTGCCCCGTCTCAGGCGCAGAATGTCAACCAATTGCAACAGCGGCAGCAGCAGATCCAGCAACAAATCCAGAGCACTCAGCGCCGCTTGGGAGAACTGCGCCAAGCAGAAGAAGAAGCCCGCCGCCGCATGGGATCCCTGCGGCAAAACCTTCGACAGACCGAATCCAGCCTTCGCGACAATCAGTATCGTCTGGAACAAGCTCAGAAAGCCCTGGAGCAAGCTCAAAAGGAGCTACAGGAGCTGGAAAACCGCCTGAGACGGCAGCAACAGGGCACGGCTGCCCGTTTGCGCTACATGCAGCGACAGGGGGCCGAACATTGGTGGGCTTTGCTGCTCACCAGCCGTGACTTAAACGAGTTTTTTGACCGCCGCCACCAACTGCAACTGTTGATCGAGGCGGATCGGCAGTTGATCCAAGAGCTGCAAGCAATGGCCAAAGAGGTGGATCAACAGCGCATTGCCCTGGAGATGCAGCGCAACGAGATTTCCTTGATTTTGCAGGAGCTGGCCGCCCAGAAGAACCAACTGCAGCAGCAGGCGGTCGCCCAAGAGCAGCTGTTGAGCCGCTTGGCCAACGAACGCGCGGCCTATGAAGCAGCCCAACGGCGGCTGGAAGCCGATTCCCAACAGTTGACTCTCCTCATCCAGCAACTGATCGCCCAGCAGGCCCAACAGCAGGGGGGCAGGGATCCCGTTCAAGGGACGGGCCGATTCATCGCTCCGGTGCGCGGGCCGATCACCAGTGGCTTTGGCTGGCGGGTTCACCCCATCTACCGCAGTCGCCGCTTTCATGCGGGGATCGATTTTGGTGTGCCCACCGGCACTGCGGTGAGAGCCTCCGACCGGGGCACCGTCATCTACGCCGGCTGGTACGGCGGCTATGGCTACACGGTGATTGTGAATCACGGGGGCGGCATCACCACCCTGTACGCCCACAACAGCCGCGTTGCCGTTGGGGTAGGCCAGCAGGTACAGCGGGGGCAAGCAATTGCTGCTTCCGGCTCCACCGGCCTCTCCACCGGGCCCCATGTTCACTTTGAAGTGCGCGTCAATGGCCAACCGGTGGATCCCCGCCGCTACCTGTGAAGCAAAGCCTCCGTCGGCAACAGCTTCAGGGATCCCGCCTGCAATGTCCACCGCACATCGGCAATGGATGACAGCTCCTCCGGGTCGTGGGAAACCACCAACACCGTCCAGGTGGACTTTAGCCGAGCCAACAGCTCGATCAACTGCCGTCGCACCGACCAATCCAATCCTGCCGTCGGCTCATCCAGCAACAGCAAAAACGGGCCACGGATCAACTGGACGGCCAGGGCCAAGCGCCGCTGTTGCCCGCCGCTGAGGCGGTTTGGGGAGGTATGTAGAGGGATCCCTTCCAATCCCACCTGTCTGAGGGCGTTTTCGATCTCTTTTCTCTGTAGCTCTGGATAACCAAAGCGCATTTCCTCCAGCACCGTCAAGCCGCAAAAGTGGCGCTCTGGAAACTGAAACACCAACCCCGCCATGCTGCGCAAGCGGTTGGGGGAAAGTTCTGCCCCTCCCCAGGTAATCCGTCCTTGGGTGGGCCGCGCCAAGCCAGCCAAAATCTCCAGCAGGGTGCTCTTGCCCGCCCCACTTTTGCCCACGATCAGCCCCAACTGGTTCAGGCCCAACTCAAAGGAAAGATCGTTGAGAATGGGCTGGGAGACGGCTGCCGGATGGTAGGAAAGATGCTGAACTTGCAACATGGGGGGCAAAAGAGGGGGATGCTGTCGTTATTTTGGCACCGGAAGATCCCCGCGCGACAGCTATGGCCCTTCTTCAGCGGAAAGGTCGAAGCTTGGGAAACACCTCTATCCGGAGGAGCAGATTAAGCTAGCCTGAAGGTAGGGTAAATTATCGCTCTGGTTATCCTGATGGCGCAGCCTTCTTCTGCAGATTCTCCTTCGGTTGGGGCGGGATCCTCCCCGCAGGTGAGCTATACCCGCCTGGCTATGCGCAACATGGTGCGCAAAGGCAGAACCTCCCTGCTGCACTTCACCCTGACGGCGGTGGGGTTAGTGGCCTTGCTGGTGGGGCTGGCCTACCTGTTTCACTAAGTTTTCACTGAGTTCCGCGAGAGTGTCCTGGCTATACCCTCTTGCAGTTGTTCCTAGGGCGGGAAAGCCACACCCTGAAAGGTCTTTCTTGTTACACTCCATGTCCCTTTTTAAGCTTTTCCCAAGGTTAGTGTTAGGAAGGAACAAGCAGCAATGGCTCCTACGGTTGGACCTACGGTCCGCTTCCGCGAACGAGCGCACGGCAATCCCGGCTGCTGAAACGCCAGCCTTTGGCTTTAATGCTACGCAATGTGCTACGCACCGCTATCGCGAGCGCTAACGCGACTGGACTTTGGCCTATGCAGACTTCGCCAGACCTCACCTCCGCTCGTTCTGTCATTCGCCTGCTGCTGTTCGCCAAGAGTCGAGCTGTTGTTGCCGAGCTTGAGGAGCATCTGCGCCAGCACATCCAGGGGTTGCCCGGCCAATACCCTGCTCAACTGGAAGTGGTGCCGCTGGAGGAGCACCCCTACCTGGCAGAGCATTACAAGCTGGTGGCGACTCCGGCTCTGGTCAAGGCTGAGCCCTTGCCCGCTCAAGTTTTGGCGGGCGCAGACTTGGCGACGCAGTTGGAAGTGTGGTGGCCTCGTTGGCAAGGCCAAGCGGCTTTGGCCGCCCATCAAGAAGGAGCAGGACGGGATCCCGCCTCCCCTCCGACCACCGAGGCGCTGTTGCAAATGTCGGAAGAGGTGTTTTTGCTGCGGCAGGAGCGGGCCCAATTGCGGGAGCAGTTGGACTTCAAAGATCGCGTTCTGGCCATGCTGGTGCATGATTTGCGCAGCCCCCTGACGGCCACGGCTCTGGCGGTCGAAACCCTGCAGCAGGGGCGCGAGGGATCCCTGGACAAAGCGCTGGAACGGCAGTTGTTCGACCATGCCCGCCAGCAACTGCGCAAGATGGACAGCATGATCACCGATATCCTGGAGTCGGCCCGTGGCGCTGCCTCGGAGCTGAGGATTCGAGCCGTAGAAACCCAGTTGCCCGGCTTGTGTCAGGCGGTGATCGAGGAGCTATGGCCGCGCATTCAAGGCAAGCGGCTGCAGTTTCAAGCGGATATTCCCGTGGATCTGCCCTCTGTTCACGTGGATCCCGACAAGATCCGCCAAGTTCTGTTCAACCTGCTGGACAACGCCATCAAGTACACCCCCGCCGGGGGATCCATCCGCCTCGATGTCCTCCATCGCACCAGCCAAAAGGTGCAGGTGACCGTCAGCGATACTGGCCCTGGGATCCCGGAAGCCGACCAAGAGAGCATCTTCTCCGATTCCGTCCGCCTGTCCCGGGATCAACAGCAGGAGGGCTATGGCATCGGCCTTTCCCTCTGCCGACGGATCGTGCGCGCTCACTACGGCCAGATTTGGGTGGAGTCTTCCTTGGGCAAAGGCAGCAGCTTTCATTTCACTTTGCCCGTGTATCGGCTCTGCAAGCGCTAGCCGGGAGCTGGCTCCCCATGGGTCTGACGGTTTTCCTGGACTTGGCAAAAGCGCTCCGCGCCGCTTCCGCGACTATTCCCAGCCCCTCTTCCAGAGGGAAAGGGGGGTCACGGATCAACCTAAGTTTTTAAAACGACTCCGAGTGGATGCTCTGGCAACAGGGACTCATCCTGCCTTTGGCGGGGTTGTTGCTAGGCTTCGTGTCGCGAGGACGGTTTGATGGACGTTTTGCAATCTAGGTCAGGGCAGGTTGGCCAATTTGTGGGTTTAATGTGGGTTTAATTAAGCCAAGCTCACCGGAGTGGAGTCGGTGAAACTGCCAGCAGTGTCTGTCAGAAGTATGGTGTTAAGGCAATCGTTCTTATGACCAGAGCAAGGGAGAGGAAAGGCACCGATCCATTCGCGCTAGCGGGCCGTAGGCCTTTGCCAGAGAAGTCGCGGGATCCCCGCCGCCCCTCACAACCTACCAAGAACGCCGTCCCACCTCCGGCGGAGTCAAAGCTGCGAACGGGATCTGGTCGCCTGCTTCCTGCCCCTAGGGGATCCCTGTCGGTTTCCCCTCCTCAACCGCTGCGTCTTGCCCGCCAAAAAGCCATTGCTCGTCTGCGCCAACGGGCTGCCCAGCCCCGCCGCTTGAGACGTTCTCCATCTCTCGGGCAAGTGTTGCTCAGGGGACTGAGCTTAAGTCTCATCCTGGGCCTGACGATGGCGGGCCTCTCGCAACTGCTGCAATCGACCACCGCTGGCCGGACAGAACAGGCCACGACGCAGCTTGGGGATCCTCCCCCGCCGGCATTCCCGAGTAACATTCTGCCGGGAGAAGCGATCCCGGCTTTGCAGGAGCGCTTGGCCGCTTTGGCCGACCAACCGGGTTTGACGGCAGGGGCTCTGTTCTGGGAGGTGGAAACTGGCGCCTTTGCTGGGGTTAGGCCGGATCAGGCTTTTCCTGCCGCCAGTGTGATCAAGATCCCCATTCTCTTGGCTTTTTTCCAGGCTGTGGAAACCGGACAGGTGCGGCTGGATGAACAGCTCACTCTGCGGGAAGATCTCAAGGGAGGGGGGGCAGGCGTGCTGCAAACCCGACCCCTCGGATCCCAGGTTTCTGCTTTGGAAGCGGCCACTCTGATGAGCACCCTCAGCGACAACTTCGCCACCAATCTGATCATCGATCGCCTGGGTGGACGGGAGGCTCTCAACCAAAAATTTCGCCAGTGGGGACTACAACACACGCAAATTTCTTGGTGGCTACCGGATCTGGAGGGCACCAACACCAGCAGCCCGCGCGACATGGTTTGGCTGCTCAGCCAGGTGGAACAGGGGCGCATGTTGAACCGCCGTAGCCGCGACCGCTTTTTGGACATTCTCTGGCGCACCCAACGGCCCTCCTATTTCCGGCCCAACTTGGGTCAAGAGGTGCGCATTGCCCACAAAACGGGAACCTTGAGCTCCGTGGTGGGGGATGCCGGGATCCTGGATTTGCCCAACGGGCGGCGCTATGTGGCGGCGGTGTGGGTGAAGCGAGAAACCCCCAACGATCCCAGAGCCGAAGGGCTGATCGCCAGCCTGTCGCAAGCAGCCTATGAGTTCTGGTCTGCTCCCGAGGATCCAACGGCCAAGGACTCCATGGGCAGCCTGGAACGCTAAGTCTTCCACTCCGCAAATCTTTCCATATTGCTACGCAACGCTTACGCGAACGCAGTAGCAGTGCGGAGCACTATTCCAGGCAGAGCACAAATGCCAGAGTGGAGAAACAGGCGTTGAGGGAAAACGATATTGCTACGCAACGCTTACGCGAAGGGGCACCTGGTCAGCATCAACCCCACCACCGGAGAGGAATTGGCTCGCTACCCCGTTTTCGACGCTGGGCAGATCCAGAGCTGTATCGCCCAAGCCCACGAGCGGTTTCAGAGCTATCGTCGGATCCCGTTTGCTCAACGATCCGCCTGGCTGAAGCGGGTGGCAGAGATCTTGGAGGAGCGCAAAGCGGAGTTTGGCCGCCTGATCAGCTTGGAGATGGGCAAAACCTTGGCCTCTGCCGTTGCCGAAGTGGAAAAATCCGCTTGGGTTTGTCGCTACTATGCCGAGGAGGCAGAGGGATTCTTGGCCGAGCGCTCCATATTGCTACGCAACGCTTACGCGAACGCCAGCGATGCCAGCCGCAGCGGGATCCGCTACCAGCCGCTGGGGGTGATTTTGGCGGTGATGCCCTGGAACTTTCCCTTTTGGCAGGTGTTTCGCTGTGCCGCCCCAGCCCTGATGGCGGGCAACACCCTCTTGCTGAAACATGCTTCCAACGTGCCCCAATCGGCTTTGACCCTGGAGCGGCTCTTTCAGGAGGCGGGATTTCCGCCAGGGGTCTTTCAAACCCTGCTGATCACAGCAGCCCAGGTGGCAGAGGTGGTGGCGGATGAACGGGTGCGGGGGGCCGCCCTCACCGGGAGCGAAGCCGCCGGCTCCAGCCTGGCCCGTTTGGCCGGTCAATATCTGAAAAAAACGGTGTTGGAACTGGGAGGGAGCGATCCCTTCATCGTGCTGCCCAGCGCCGATCTGGAGGCAGCAGTCGCCACAGCGGTCACGGCCCGTCTGATCAACAACGGCCAATCCTGCATTGCCGCCAAACGATTTATCCTACACAGGGCTATCGCCGAACCTTTCACGGCTGCCATGACGGAGCGATTTCGCCAGCTCAAGGTGGGGGATCCCTTGGATCCGCAAACCGATGTGGGGCCTCTGGCTACTGCCAGCATTCTGCAAGAGGTGGATGGACAGGTGCAGGCTTTGGTGCAGGCGGGGGCCAAAGTTCACATCGGTGGCTCCCCCTGGGGAGGGAATTTTTACCCGCCCACGATCCTGAGCGACATCCCCCCGGATCATCCGGTGGCCCACCAGGAGGTGTTCGGGCCGGTGGCGCTGCTGTTCACCGTCCCGGATGTGTCGGCAGCCATTGAGCTGGCCAACAACACGCCCTTTGGCCTGGGTGCCAGCGCCTGGACAACCGATCCAGAGGAACAAGAGCGCCTGCTGGAGGAGCTGGAGGCGGGATCCGTATTCATCAATGGCATGGTCAAGTCCGACCCGCGCCTTCCCTTCGGCGGCATCAAACGCTCAGGGTATGGACGGGAACTGAGTCGGGAAGGGATCCTGGAATTTGTAAATGTCAAAACCATTTGGGTGAAGTGATGGCGGAGACTGCTCAAAGGGATCCCCAGCCGGCGACGGATCCTGTAATCAAGCTGGATCAGTTCCTCAAGCTGGCGGGGGTTGTTCCCACCGGCGGGCAGGCCAAGCAGCTCATCCAAGCGGGGCAAGTGCGGGTGAATGGCGAGGTGGAAACCCGGCGGGGACGCAAGCTGCGCTCAGGAGATGAGGTGGCCGTGGGAGGTGGAGTTTGGCGAGTGCGCCTGGATAAGACCCCAAAGTCAGATCGGTGAACGGGTCAGTGCAACCGGATCAAAAGAAGCATGGCCAAGGCCCCGATTCCCCCTGCCACCGCAAACTGCCATTCCAGCCCCCACAGCAGGCAGGCAACTCCGGCCAGGATCTGGATCCCACCGGTCATCCAGTAGGGGAGGCGCGGCGGATCCACCAGGCCGTTGAGCCAGTGGCCCAGCCCCATTTGCCACAGCCAGAACACCCCCAAATACTGGCCCAAGGCTGCCAAAGGGGTACGTCCGACAAAGGGCAGCACCGAGAGGATCATGCCCTGGGCGATCACCAACGTCCACACCAAACCCACAAAGTAGAGATGGGCCAGTCCGGCTGTTCGAAACTCCGGCAGCCTGGTCTGCCGAACCATGTAGCCCAAGCCAACCAGGGAAATCACCAGCCACAGCCAGTTGATGTTGGCCTCTTGGTGAAACTGGGTGGCAGCAAACCCAATCCCCAAAAGGACGGCCCAAACCAGGTACACCCGCCGACAAATGTTCCAGAAGGGAAGAGGGGATCCCAGGGGTTCCATTTGCATGGCCTTCACCTAATCGACGACGACAATGCGGCCCACCATGCTGGGGTGGATATCGCAGAAATATTCCTGGATCCCAGCTACTTCGAACACCACCGCTTTGCTCTCGTTGCGACTTAGCCGTCCCGTTCCTTGGAATTGCGCTCCCTCTATGGGAGTAGCCGTGTGGGGGGTGGAATCCAGGTTGGTGAAGGTCACCTTGCCCCCCCGCTTGAGGGTAACCTCCGAGGGCAGGTATTGAAACCCCCGAATGATCACCTCTGCTTCCGCCGTTGCCTCGACAGGATCTCGCCCCGCAACAGAGCTGGCTTGTCGCCACCGATCCACAGCCAAGATAGCCCCCGCATTGAGCAGGGATCCCAGCCCACTCAGCAACAGCAGCCGCCGCGTCATCGGCATAGGACTTTCTCCACACAGGTTTAGGAAGAGAACAAAGGCTGAGGCGCTCAGAAGAAGGCGATTGCGACAGCAGTGCAGAGCACTTGGATCTCCAAGCCCCAAGTCCTACAGAGGACGTTGGAAGGCTTTGCAGATCATCGCCTCATCGCCGGCAGGGGTTACCAACAGCTCTACACCTTCAGGATCCAGCGCTCCCGAGTCTCGGCGCTGACAAAGGGGGCAGGCACCACCAGAATGCTGGGATCAAGGCTGTGGAACACGGCCCGGATTGCAGTGGCATGGGCAACTTCGTTGGGGCCAATGGTGCTGGCGGCAGCCACCAGGTCTTTGTTGGAAAGCTGGGTAAACGCGTCGTTGTAAGCCAAGGCTGCATCAAACTCCAGAGCCGGGGCCAGCTTGGCAATGTTGGCATCGGAGTCGAGATTGCCTTCTTTGTTGTCGATGTAGGTGGAAAGGTCGTAGCTATCCCGGGCCCGAGAGGGGATCCCCCCCAGTTGCCGCACGGCGCCCGCCAGCAGATCCCGGTGCTGTTCGTGATCCTTCAGGTTCTTGGTGGCCACTTCCAACACGATCTTGCCCACCTCAGTATTGCTCAACTTGCCGGCAGCGGTTTTGTAGGCCCAGATTGCCTGCTGTTCCAAGTCAATGGCCGCGTTGAGGATGGCGATGTCGGCAGTGTTGGACTGGGCGGCACCGGGCAGGGTGCGCAATCCAATTGCTCCACCTACGCCCGCCAGCAAACCAGCCAACAACAAGCTGCGGCGGGAGGTTGCAGGGCTGGGATCCCATTCGGCGGCCAATTGAGGCAGAGCGAAGGGAGTCTTTGCAGTCTTCATCTCAAGTCTCCTGTCTCGAAAGATGGCAACCAACCTTCAGGGGCTTGCTCTGGGTCGGGCAATTCCCTCTGGCCTGGTCTGATGGAGATACGCCGTGGATGCCGCCGCGGATGCCTGAGGGAAGAGATTTTCGTGGTCAAATAGCCATGAAATGCCTCCTCGAACTCCCCTCTCCCTCTGGGAGAAGGTCCGGGCTATCTTAAAAGCGTGTCCAACGGCTCCAGTGGGGGCCAGCATTCGGTCGGTAGTGTCGTTAGCCATCCATTCGATTCTGGGCGTGAACCTGCACCTTGCTCTGCCGGAGGCCAGCCTACAGAGCTACACCACGTGGATTGAGGCGCGTATCCGGGAGGGGCAGGGCGCTCAAGTGGTCACCTGCAACCCGGAAATGATCATGCAGGCGCAGCGGGATCTGGCCTTTGCCCAGGTGCTGCAAGCGGCGGAGCTGGTGATCCCCGATGGCATTGGGGTGGTGTGGGCCCTGCGGCGGCAGGGGATCCGCGTCCAGCGGGTGCCGGGGATCGAGCTGGCAGAAACCCTGATCCCGTTGGCGGCAGAACGGGGGTGGCGCTTGGCCCTGGTGGGGGGAAGGCCGGAAGTCAACCGGGCGGCGGTTCGACATTGGCAAGCCCAGTGTCCTGCTTTGGCCCTCTGGGGCTACCACGGCTACTTTTCTGGCAACGAAGAAAAAGAGCTTCTGCAAGCTCTCCAGGAATTTCGACCGCAACTGGTGTGGGTGGGGCTGGGATCCCCGCGGCAGGAGCTGTGGATCCAAAAGTGGCGTCCCCTTTTGCCCCAAGCCATCTGGATGGGGGTGGGGGGCAGCTTGGACATTTGGGCCGGCCAAAAACGGCGAGCGCCCCGTTGGTGGCGTGACCATCACCTGGAATGGTTGTATCGTCTCTATCAGGAACCCTGGCGCTGGCGACGCATGTTAGCTCTGCCCAGCTTTGTCTGGCGAGTGCTGTGGGATCCCTCTTCTCGTTTGCGCCCCTAGTCTGCCGGCGCTCCCTCGTTCTTCTCTCTGTAGGCGCTTGCCATGATGATCGGTCAGCACATCGGCTATCCTCCTCGCTTACACCGTTGGGCGGGTACGGCTCCGACCCCTCATCCCCCTGCCCCAGCCCATCCAGAGGCCACCCTGGGCTTTTACAGCAGCACCCAATCCGGATCCCTGGAAACCCCGGCCAGCATGGTGTCCTTGCGGGGCGTGAGCAAGGTCTTTCCCAACGGCAACTTAATTTTTCAGGATGTGAACTTGGAGGTGCGCCGCGGCGAGTTTGTGTTCGTAACTGGGGTCTCCGGGGCGGGCAAGTCCACCCTGCTGCGGCTACTCTACGGGGCGGAACAGGCCACCGAGGGCACGGTCATCGTCGATCAAGTCTGTCTCTTTTCTTCTGAAGGGCGGCGGCGACCCTACCGCATCCCACCGCGTCCGCTGGCCATGTTGCGGCGGCGCTTGGGGGTGGTTTTCCAAGATTATCGCCTTCTGGCCAACCGCACCCTGGCAGAAAATGTGGCCTTCGTGCTGCGCGCCCAAGGGCTGTCCCCCGCAGAAATCCGCCGTCGCATCGGGCCGACCCTAAAGATGGTGGGGCTGACCGAAAAGCGAGATCACTTTCCCCATGAGCTTTCGGGGGGGGAACAGCAGCGCCTTAGCCTGGCCCGGGCCATTGTCAACATGCCGGTGCTGCTGCTGGCGGACGAGCCAACAGGAAACCTAGATCCGGAAAACTCGCTCTTGGTTCTCCAGATTTTGGAGCGGCTCAATTCCTTTGGGGTGACCGTCATCATGACCAGCCATGACCCCTATCTGGTGGAGCGGGCCGGCCACCGGGTGGTGCGCATGGAGGGAGGCCGCCTGTATGATCTGCGCTGAGGGCTGCCGGGATCCCTACTTTGCTCTTCACAAGCTTTTTGAGATCCCGGAGAGCAGCTTTGCCGGTTGCATCAGCAGACCGTAGGCCCTAAGCCAGCCGCATCAGCACAACAGCGGCACCGCCCGCGGCGACTTGTCAAGCCAGCCCGACCAGTTACATCAGCGGGTCGTGGGCCTTACTCGCGCAGACCCTCAGGTTGGGTTTCCAGAAGCTCCTCCCCTAGCTGATGAGCGGCAGCCACCATATTTTTCAGTGCGGGGATCACCTCCTCCCAGCGGCGGGTCTTGAGGCCACAATCGGGATTAACCCAAGTTTGCTCCACAGGCAAGTGGGCCAGTCCTGTGCGCAGCTGCTGCAGGATTTGCTCAACGCTCGGCACCGCAGGGCTGTGGACATCGTAAACGCCGTTGCCCACCTGGTGACGATACCCAGCCTGGGCAATTTGCAGCAGGGTTTTGTTGTTGCTGCGGCTGTTTTCAATGGAAAGCACGTCGGCATCCAGCCGCTCAATGTGCTCGATGATGTCCCCAAACTCTGAGTAGCACATGTGGGTGTGAATCTGGGTTTCCGGCTTGGCCCCGCCGGTAGCTAGGCGAAAGGCATCCACTGCCCAGCTGAGGTATTCTGGCCAGCGTTCTTTTTTCAGAGGTAGCCCCTCCCGCAGTGCCGGCTCATCCACTTGCACCATCACCGCTCCAGCCGCTTCCAGATCTGCCACTTCGGCTCTCAAGGCCAGGGCAATCTGCAAAGCCTGCTCCCGCCGGGGAATATCAACACGGGGAAAGGACCAGTTGAGCATAGTCACTGGCCCCGTGAGCATGCCTTTCACCGGCTTTTGGGTGTGGGACTGGGCTACTTGGAATTCCCGCACTGTCATGGGTTGGGGGCGAACCACGTCGCCGTAGAGAATGGGAGGGCGCACGCAGCGGCTGCCGTAACTCTGCACCCAGCCGTGTTCAGTGAAGGCAAAGCCTTCCAGCTTCTGGGCAAAGTACTCCACCATGTCGGTGCGCTCAAATTCCCCATGCACCAACACATCCAGGCCAATCTCTTCTTGAATGCGGATGCACTTGGCAATCTCAGCGTCAATGGCTGCTTCGTACTCCGCCTGCGAAACCTCCCCTCTTTTGTACTTAGCTCGCCACTGCCGCACCTCTGGAGTTTGGGGGAAGGAGCCAATGGTGGTGGTGGGCAAAGGTGGTAGCTGAACCTGCCGACTTAGGCGCTGCTCGTAGGGCAGGAATCGCTCGAAGTCCTGGGGCTTGAGGTTGGCCAAAGCCTGGCGCACTTGGGGGTTGGGGGGGCTAAACTGCGCAAAGCTCTGCCATTGCTGCTGGATTTCCGCCTGCTGGGCAGCAGTGTCTTCGCCGTTGAGGGCTCGCGCCAGGAGAGCTACTTCGGCCAGCTTCTGTTCGGCAAAGCTGAGGACATTTCTGAGGGGTTCCGGCAACTGGGCTTCCAGAGCAGCGTCGTGGGGCACAAATTGCAACGAAGCGGAAGGCTGCACCCGTAGGTTGGGAGCTACCCCCTGCAGCTCCCGCAGGCTGGCCAAGACGGTCTCAGGCTGAACCTTCCAGACATTCCGAGCGTCCACTACGCCAGCACCTAGGATCTGGTCAGCCGGAAAGCCATAGGTTCTTACCAGATCCAGGGTGTGGCCACGGGTAAAGTCAAGGCTAATGCCGGCCACCGGCAGTTGCACCACCCAGGGGTAAGTCTCCCCCAGGTCATCGAAGTAGGTGACCAAGTGGACAGGGATCCCGGCGGTTGCCAACTGGCGGTAGCTCATTTCCACAGCTTCCCGCAGGCCACTTCCCTGGCTGGTAACCAAAATGGGATCGTGAATCTGGACTTCTGGGATCCCCAGCTGTTTTAACTCCTGGAGGAGATCCCGGTACAGAGGAAGGAGCTTTTCCAAGTCCGCCCGCAGATCCCCAGATCGCTGGCTAAGGCAGAGCAAAGTCACTGGACTGAGGACAACGGGGCTGGTGCGCTCCCCTAGGATCCCTTGGGCCCGCCGAACTCTTTCCAAAAAATCCCCAAAGTTAGGACTGGGATCGGCTTCCGGCTCAATTTCGGGTACCAAGTAGTGGTAGTTGGTGTCAAACCACTTGGTCATTTCCAAAGCCGGCAGGCCCTCCCGCCCCCGCGCCATGGCAAAGTAGCGGTCTAAACCCGACAGACCTCGGAACCGAGAGGGGATCAGCCCCAGCCAGGTGGCCCAGTCCAGTACATGGTCGTAGAGAGTCTGATCCCCTACCGCAATGTGATCAATCCCAGCTTGTAGCTGAGTCTGCCAGGCTTGAGTCTCCAAATCCCAAAAGGTAGCCAGCAGAGCCTCTGACCCTAGGGCACCACTCCAAAAGCCTTCCAAAGCTTTTTTGAGCTCGCGGCGCTTGCCCATGCGGGCATACCCCAATGTCATGGTTTGTGCAGTCATGTTGTGTGCCATCCCAAATACTGAGTTTTCTAATTTTCCTGCGTTCAATTCGCCCTCAACTGGGATCCCGCCCGCCAAGGAAGAAACCGGCTGTTCCTCTCTTGCCTCTGGAACCCCAACAAAACACTGCCTTTTGCGCAAAAAAGATGCTCAACGCAGCCAGCGATCGCAGTGGCTACTTGCCAGCCACCAATTGAAGTCAGGAAGCCTGACATCTCACTCTTTCCTTCGCGTAGGCGGGCTGTAGATCTTGATAGATCTTGGTGCAACAGCACCCAAAATTTACTCTCTCCCGGCCAACTGGCTCAGAGTCTTGCTTGGGTTCTTGGACTTATTTCTACTGCTGAGGAGTACCGAAAGCTTGTGGGAGCAACGCCGGGAAAATGCTCAGGATAACGAAAGCAGAAACGAGCTAAAGCCAAGACAGTTACCATCTGTACCTCGCAGATGTTGTGAAGTTTAGAAAAACCATCGGCGGGCATTCTGACTGACACGGTTTTGGGGGACAAGACCTGGATCGGCAGCGAATGACTCTAGAGATTTGCTGCAGGACTTCTCCTAAACCGGATCACAGCTGCGGGACAGCGGCAGATTCTCACTGCTCTTTCCCCGTTTCCTCTGGCGGCTGATCCCCGTCAGAACCGATAGCTGAGCTACATCGTATCACGAAGTTCAGAGACGGGAGTAGAGTGCTTCAATCATCACCAAGCCAGCAGCCTTTGGAGCTACCAGACCTCACCTTTCACCCAGCGGTCTTGCAGGAAGTCATCGGAATCCTCTAAGCATCCTCCCCCCCTGCATTGCTCTCAAGATAAGGCAGTGATAGCTTAGCTGCCATAAGTCTTGTCCAGGAGGCAAGGGGGTTTGCTCCTTTTTGCTGAAAAAGCGACAGATCGGGGTTTCTATGGCATCAAGCTTAAAAGTAACTGTGTGGTCTGTGGGCCTCTTCTTGCTGAGCCAGATGTGGGCTGGATGCGCTCAGAATGCTGCTGAGCGGACAGCTTTCGATCCAAAGCTAGCAGGATCCAGCGATCAAATCGTGCTGGCCATTGGAGGGGAAAGGGAAGAAGGATTTGATCCCACCCTGGGCTGGGGACGTTACGGTTCGCCTTTGTTCCAAAGCACTCTGCTGCGGCGGGACGAGAACCTTGAGATTGTAAACGACCTGGCGACTGGCTACACTGTCAGCCAAGATGGCCTAACCTGGACGGTAACCCTACGAAAGGATGCAGTCTTCTCCGATGGAAAACCTGTCACAGCAGCGGACGTGGCTTACACCTTTAACCAAGCAGCTCGGAGTGGTGGTCTGGTCGACCTAACCGCCCTAAAGGAAGCAGTAGCTATCGACACTCATACGGTGGAGCTGCGGCTGCAAAAACCCCAAAGTACTTTTGTCAACCGCCTCATCACCTTGGGTATCGTGCCTCAACATGCCCACGGGCCTGATTATGCTCGCAAACCCATTGGCTCTGGCCCCTACCGACTGGTGCAGTGGGATGAGGGGCAACAACTGATTGTGGAGGCAAATCCCTTATATTACGGCCAGACTCCTGGCATTCGGCGGCTGGTTTTCCTTTTCCTGGAGGAGGATGCAGCCTTTGCAGCAGCCCGAGCCGGACAGGTACACGTGGTTAGCGTGCCTCAGTCTTTGGCTAAGCAAACTGTTGAGGGCATGAAGCTTCACGCCATTCCCAGTGTGGATAACCGAGGGCTGATGTTCCCCTTTCCCCCTAAAACCGGTGCGACAACCCCAAAGGGATACCCCATCGGCAACGATGTGACTTCTGACTTGGCGATTCGCAAGGCGGTCAACTTCGCCATTGACCGACAGGCGCTGGTGGATGGAGTCCTAGAAGGCTACGGATCCCCTGCCTATGGCCCAGTCAGCGGTTTGCCCTGGGAAGAGCCGACCGCCAAGATTGAGGACAACAATCCAGACCTGGCCCGTCAGATTCTAGCTGAGGGAGGCTGGAGCGATAAAGATGGGGATGGGGTAGTGGAAAAAAACGGGCTGCGGGCTGAGTTCACCGTGCTCTACCCGGCCAACGACAGTATTCGCCAAGCCCTGGCCCTAGCTGTTGCAGAAATGCTGCGGCCTGTGGGCATCCGAGTCAATGTCGAGGGCAAAAGTTGGGATGACATCACTCCGCTCATGCACAGCAACGTGGTGCTGTTTGGCTGGGGCAGCCATGACCCAACTGAGGTGTACAACCTCTACCACAGCAAAGCGGCCCAGGGGGGATTTTTCAATGCCGGCTACTATGCCAACCCGTTTGTGGATCGAATGCTGGATCTGGCTATGGAGGCCCCCTCTGAAGCTGAAGCTATCCCCTTCTGGCGGGCAGCCCAGTGGGATGGAAAGCAAGGCTTTACTGCCAAAGGAGATGCAGCCTGGGCTTGGTTGGTAAACCTGGATCATACCTACTTTGTCCACGAGTGCTTGGATATAGGCCAGCCGCAGGTACAGCCTCATGGCCATGGTTGGCCAATCACAGCCAACATCACCCGTTGGAAATGGACGTGCAACTGAGGTCAGTTCTGCTGTTTCTGGCTTATAAGCTGACTCGGCTGGGGTTGCTGCTGGCGGCTGTGGCAGTCCTGACGTTTGCCCTGCTCAGCTTCTCCCCTGTTGATCCCGTACAAGCCTATGTAGGGGCCGACATGCTGCAGATCAGCCCAGCCCAACGAGACCTGATTGCCCAGCGTTGGGGGCTGGATCAGCCCATGCTGCTTCGCTTTGGGAACTGGCTTGGGCAGATGGTTCAAGGCAACTGGGGCACCTCAATGGTGTTCAATCAGCCAGTGGTGCAGGTCATTCAACAGCGGTTTGAGCTATCGCTGCCCTTACTGGCAATTGCCTGGCTGCTTTCCGGTTTCCTGGGAGTGGGGTTGGGGGTTTTGGCCGCAGCGTTTCAGGGCACTTGGGTTGACCGCGGTATTCGTCTTTACGCCTACACCCTCGCCTCTTCTCCCCCTTTCTGGGTGGCGCTGCTACTCTTGATCGCGTTTTCGGTAGAGCTGGGTCTAACACCTATCTGTTGCGCCGCGCCACCTGGCGCGTTGGCGGAGGAGGTGACTTTTTGGCAGCGCTTACACCACTTGCTCTTGCCTGCTTTCACCCTAACTTTCATCGGCGTTGCCAACATCACCTTGCACACTCGTCAGAAGCTCATTGACGTGTTGCACAGCAACTATGTGCTGTTTGCTCGTGCCCAGGGGGAAAGCCTGGCTGGGATCCTGTGGTACCACGGCTTGCGGAATATCTTGCTGCCTGCGCTGACGCTGCAATTTGCCTCCTTTGGGGAACTGTTTGGTGGCTCAGTGTTAGTGGAACAGGTGTTTGCTTATCCAGGACTGGGACAAGCAACGGTACAGGCAGCTTTGCGCAGTGATGTGCCTCTGTTGGTGGGCATTGTGTTTTTCAGCGCCTTGTTTGTCTATGCCGGCAATACCCTAGCTGACCTGTCCTACCAGATTGTCGATCCACGCATTCGCCTTGGCGGGAGGATAGGATGATCCCTTTTGCATCGCCTCGTGTTGCTGCTGCTGATGCCGATGGGGGGATGAAATTCTCAGAGTCCTCTGTCAAAGGAGAGCGCAGGCGGCAGACTCTGTGGGCAATTGGACTGTGTGCTTTTTTTTTGGTGTCTATCCTCTGCAGCGCTGGGCTTATCGGCGATACCGGACTGAGCCCGAACCTAACTCAGCGGAATCAGCCTCCTTCCCTGGCCCATCCCTTCGGCACCGACTGGCTGGGGCGGGATATGCTGGCCCGATCCTTGCACGGGATGTCCCTTAGTCTGTGGGTAGGCATGCTGGCTGCCGCCGTCAGCGTGGTGATCGCCGCTGTTTTGGGTTTGGTGGGTGGCACGGTGGGAGGCTGGGTGGATGCCTCGATCTGCTGGATGATTGACCTATGTTTCAGCCTGCCTCACCTGGTGGTGCAGATCCTTATAGCTTTTGCTGTCGGCGGCGGAGTTCGGGGAGTCATTGTTGCCGTTGCCCTCACCCACTGGCCCAGCCTAGCGCGCCTGGTGCGGGCCGAGGTGTTACAGGTCAGCAGTTCTGACTATGTCCAGAGTTCTTACCGACTGGGCCGCTCTTCCCTCTGGGTTGCCCGCTACCATATGATGCCTCACATTTTGCCCCAGCTCCTAGTGGGACTTATTCTGCTGTTTCCCCACGCCATTTTGCACGAAGCAGCCCTCTCATTCATTGGGGTAGGTATTTCGCCGCACCTACCGGCCACCGGCATTATTCTGGCCGAATCCATGCGCCACCTCTCCACCGGCTACTGGTGGCTGGGGGTTATGCCTGGACTGCTGCTGCTGCTGTCGGTCAAGGCTTTTGACTGGCTGGGAGAAAACCTGCAGGCCCTTCTCAATCCGCGTACGGCTCAGGAGTAGGGAAATGTTGGTGGTCTCCGGCCTAAACATTAGGTTCAGCCGATACGAGCGGGGGCTGCGCCGCCGCTACCTTCAGGTGATTACAGATCTGGATCTGGAGGTTAAGGCAGGGGAGGTGGTGGCAGTGGTGGGGGCCAGCGGATCGGGCAAAAGTTTGCTGGCCCATGCCCTCTTGGGTCTTTTGCCAGAGAACGCTACCCTGCGCGGTACTCTCCTATTTCAGGGGCAGCCCTTGACCCCTGAGCGGTGTAGGCAACTGCGCGGCAAGGCCATTGCTCTCATCCCCCAGTCTGTGGACTACCTGGATCCCCTCATGCAAGTAGGATCCCAGGTACAGCGGGTAGCTCGGCTCAGCGGTGCCTCCCAAGGCGAGGCCCGTAGAGCAGTGAGCCGCATCTTTGCCCGCTATAGCTTGCCGCCGGGAACAGAGGGCCTCTACCCTTTCCAGCTCTCCGGAGGCATGGCACGGCGGGTGCTGGTATCGACGGCGGCAGTTAGCAGAGCCAAGCTGGTGATAGCCGACGAGCCCACGCCAGGCTTGGACGCGGAGGTGGTGGCTGAGACCCTTGCCCATCTGCGGGAGCTGGCCCAGGAGGGCCGAGGCGTTATGTTGATTACACACGATATTCAGGCGGCGTTGTCGGTGGCAGATCGAGTGGCAGTCTTCTATGCGGGCACTACAGTCGAGTTGGCCTCGGCTCAGGATTTCGAAAGGGGAAACTTGCGCCACCCCTACACTCAAGCTCTGTGGCGATCCCTGCCCCAAAATGAGTTTGCTCCCCTGCCAGGCAACCAGCCTGACCCTGAGGCACTGCCTGCGGGTTGTTTGTTTGGGGATCGCTGCCCCTGGGCAAGTGAAATCTGTCGAGCTGAGCATCCGCCTCTGCGGGCGGTTGGAGGAGGGTGGGTGAGGTGTATCCATGCTCAAGGGTGAGCATCTCTGGTTTCGCTATGGACGGCATCTGCCTTGGGTGGTGCAAGATCAGACCCTTCAAGTAGAACTTGGGGAAGTCGTAGGGCTGATGGCTCCCTCTGGTTTTGGCAAAACTACTCTGGCCAAGTTGCTGGCGGGCTACCTTACCCCCAGCCAAGGTCGGGTGAGTGTGACAGGGCAGCCTTTGCCTCGGCGAGGGTACTGCCCAGTGCAGCTTGTCTTTCAACATCCAGAGCAGGCCGTTAACCCCCACTGGCGCATAGCTCAGGTCTTGCGGGAAGGGCCTCCTCCCCAGCCAGAGGTTCTCCACACCTTAGGCATTTCCCCCAGTTGGCTCAACCGCTATCCCCATGAGCTAAGCGGGGGAGAATTGCAGCGGGTTGTCATCGCCCGGGTTCTCAACCCACAAACTCGCTATTTGATTGCAGATGAGATGACAGCCATGCTCGACGCCAATACCCAAGCCCTGATCTGGCAAGCTGTCTTGGCCTATGGGCGGGCACATCAGATGGGGCTTTTGGTCATCAGTCATGATCGCTTTCTCCTGGAACGGCTCTGCAGCCGCTACGTCATCATGACCAGCCACGACCCCTATCTGGTGGAGCGGGCCGGCCACCGGGTGGTGCGCATGGAGGGAGGGCGCCTGTATGATCTGCGCTGAGGGCTGCCGGGATCCCTACTTTGCTCTCCACAGGCTCTGTTGAGCTCCAGGGGGCAAGGGTCTGAGCCCATTGATTGTTGGATGGAGAACAGCATGCAATCTCTCTCCCGATTTCTCAATAAAATCCGCTACCTCCTACAGGAGACTTTTTTGGGGTTGCGGCGGGGGGGCTGGCTGAACTGGGCCGCTGTGAGCACCCTGCTGGTGTTGCTGTTCTTGGTGGGGATCGGCGTTGAGCTGTCCTGGGGTGTGGATGCAACGGTGCAGTCTCTGGGAGGACAACTGGAGATCTCCGTCTATCTGGAGCCGGAACGGCAGGGGGTGGAGCTGCAACCCCAGGTTGCCCAACTGCCTCATGTGGCCGAGGTGAAGGTCATCACCAAAGACCAAGCTTGGCGCAACCTTTTGCTGGAAATGGGGATCCAAGACGAGGCGGCCATGGAAACCCAGTTGGGGGAGAACCCCTTGGTGGATGCTCTGCGGGTTAAGGCGGATTCCACCGAAGCCTTGGGGGAAGTGGCGGAGCAGATTCGCCAACTGGAAGGGGTGGATGAGGTCTACTACGGCGACCGCATTGTGGAGCAACTGGCCCAGCTCCAGGACATGCTACGGCTGGGATCCCTGACCATTACCGGCGTGTTGGCCCTGACAGCGGTGGCGGTCATCACCACCACCATTCGCCTGATCGTCATGGCGCGGCGGCGGGAGATCGAGGTGATGCAATTGGTGGGGGCGACGGCAGCCTGGATTTACTTGCCCTTTATTTTGCAAGGGTGCCTGTTTGGGGTGATCAGCGCAGTGGGAGCTTGGGGATTGATCTTGGGATCCCAGCAGTTGCTGCAGGAGCTGCTGGAGCAGTTGATTGCCTTGCCCTTCCTCAAGGTGATGCAGGCAGATCGCAGCCAACTGGAGTTTTGGCTCTTGCCGTCGATGTTGTTGGGGATGGGGGTTTTTCTGGGCACCACCAGCAGCTTGATCGCGGTGCGCAAGTCGGCAGGGCGATGAGCTGGAGGCGATGCTGAGGAAAGCCCTGGATATTCCAATCTGAGGATCGCCATAGGATAAGATGATGGACTCTACTTCCCTGGCTTTCCAAGATCTGGCCGCCATGAACCCATTGCCTCCTCCCGCCCACCCCTACCAGTTCCGCGCTTTGGGCCTGATTAAGGGATCCCTGAAATCGATCCCCAAGACTTATGCGCAGGCAACCTTGGTTACCTCTGACGGAGCAGAATATCCGGCTACCCCCGGACGCGCCGAGCTTCTCGGCCCCTTCGAGCACTGCATCAAGAGCGGCCATACCTACTGGTACTACGTGCAGCCGCAGCCGCGTTCAGGGGGGGCTTTGGGCTTGAGCATCATCCGCATCCTGGCCCTGCCGGAAGAGGAGCAAGACCCAGAGTGGGAAGAAGAACCGTTTTTGCCTGCCCCTGAGGACACAGAGGAAGGCTTTAACATCCGCGGCATTGTCGAGCCCCACGATGGCTTTGTTGAGGTGACCGTGCGGCGCAAGCCCCAGGGAACCAAGCAATTTGCTCCTCTGCAATTGCGCTTGGAAGGGTTCTTGCCCGGAGCTGTGGCGGGCGAGTTTTGGGATCTGTTGGCAGAGCGAGAGGGCAACAAACTGCTGTTGGTGGATGGTACCCGCCTGTTGACCGCAGTAGCCTAGCTATCTAGATTGGCCCTGCTTGAGAACCTTAAAATAAACCAAAGAGCTTCCCAACCGATGGTGTCTGCTGCCGGCTTGTCCCAACGGGTCGCCCATCTATCCCCTTCCCCCACGCTATCCATTTCGGCTCTGGCTAAAGCCATGCAGGCAGAGGGGCTGGATGTGTGTAGCTTGAGCGCAGGCGAGCCGGATTTCGATACACCTGACCACATTCGGGCCGCGGCCATCCGTGCTCTGGAAGATGGCAAAACCCACTACGGCCCCACCGCTGGGATCCCCGCCCTTCGCCAAGCAGTGGCCGATAAGCTGCGGCAGGAAAACGGCCTGGAGTTCAGCCACGACCAAATCCTGATCAGCAACGGCGGCAAGCAAACCCTGTTTAACCTGGCCATGGTGCTGCTGGATCCCGGCGATGAAGTGATCCTGCCTGTTCCCTACTGGGTCAGCTACCCCGAAATTGCCATTTTGGCAGGGGCAAAGGTTGTGCAGGTGCAGACGGAAGAGGCCCAGGGGTTCAAGCTCACCGCCGCCCAACTGCGCCAGGCCCTCACCCCCCGCAGCAAGCTGCTGATTCTCAACTCGCCGGCCAACCCCACCGGAGCCGTTTACCACCAGCACGAGCTGGCAGCTCTGGCAGAGGTGATCCTCTCCGCCCCCCATCTGTACGTGATCTGCGACGAGATCTACGAAAAGCTGGTTTATGGACAAGCCCGCCACATCAGCCTGGGATCCCTTTGCCCTGACTTGATGCCGCGCCTGATTCTCAGCAGTGGCTTTGCCAAAGCCTACGCCATGACCGGCTGGCGGGTGGGCTACTTGGCCGGGCCCAAGCCCATCATTGAGGCGGCCATCAACCTGCAAAGCCACAGCACCTCCAATGTCTGCACCTTCGCCCAGTACGGTGCTCTGGAAGCCCTGACCAGCCCCCTATCGGCAGCAGCTGTGGAAAAAATGCGCCAAGAATTCTGGCAGCGGCGAGATCTGATGCTGGACGGAATCCGCACCTTGCCGGGGGTGACTTGCCCGGAGCCAGAAGGTGCATTTTATGTGTTTGTCAACATCGGCCAAACCGGGTTAAGTTCGGTGGAGTTTTGCCGGCAGCTGCTCAAGGAACACCACGTGGCTGCTGTGCCGGGGGTAGCCTTTGGGGCAGATTCCTACATTCGCCTTTCCTATGCTGCCGATCGCACCACCCTCGAAAAAGGGCTGCAGCGGCTGCACCGGTTTGTGTCTTCCCTGTAAACTACCCGACCCTGACTACTTCGCAGTACAGGGCGGGCTTAAGGCCTCCGGCCCGCTGGCGCGAACGGTAGCCCTGCAGTTGGCAAGCCAACCACGGACCTCTAGGCTGGTTTACGGCAGCCCCAAGTTTGGCAATCATGTTGGCCCCATTCCAGTCCGC
>NZ_JBSSAG010000030.1:0-32782 GCF_054058395.1 Thermostichus sp. OS-CIW-26
GCTCAGGTGATCTCTCTCCTTGGGGCGACTGTAAACTCGCCTGAAATTCCGAAACTTAGCTGTCCTCTGGGGCCGCTAGGGATTGGGATAAAGCCTGCACCCTGCGCATAGCGCGGGTGTCGGGTAGTTTACGTTGACTTCTCCTCTTGTCTTGACAAGTTTTGTTTAGAAACTTGGCGAGTCTTATAAAACAGCACCTAACCCCTGCGCTACTCTATTCGCGCATGAGGATAGGCACTACAAAGTTAGTGGCTTGAAGTTAAGAGAAGACTAAGCTCAGATTAAGCCTTGCAAGTGTAAACAATTTCTTTAGTTAGATTGAAGCAGCAGTTTCTTAATCATTTGTTGCAACGAGAAGAAGACTTGGTTTAAGTCAATTAGATTCAATTAGATCAAGTGCCAATAAAGTAGTCTGCAGTCCTTAGAATTGCGATTCTTATGCGATTCTTAGAGGTCTTTTCGTAACCTAGAGAACAAATACACCCCATCTTGATGGTACAGAAGCTGAAACTGGGTTTCCTTCTGTAAAGCTTCGATCAGGATGCGGGAGAACTCTGGAGTGCTGCGCCACCCCGGATGACGGGTGTTGAGCAACACATAATCAAAGGGATCCCATTGAGAGGGCGGGGATCCATTGAAGCGTCTCTCATCTGTAAAGTAGATTACAAGTCGATGGGTGAGGTGAGGGCTGATCTCATGGGTGGTGAGAACGCCCCCTTGGGTGGTGATCTGGGCAAGAGCCTGTCGGGTTGCCTGCCAAGTGTCCAGGGAGCTGAGATAAATCGAGCCGAAAAAGGTGTATTTCCCCAAGGCCAAAAAGGCCAGCGAAGACCAGATCAGGGGCAGTTTTCCATCTTTTATAAAATGGCTCTGCAAGGGATGGTTTTTCACATTCTCGATGACGGCCAAGAACAAGAAAGGAACGATAGGCAAAGCGTACTGATGCACCAGATCTCGATAGGTGGGGTTGCTGGAGAGTATATTCAAACCCAGGGTAGGCAGGGCAGGGATCCAAGGATCCCAGTGTCGCCAAGAGAGGCCCCAAGCCAAAGGCGCAACCAGTAAAAATCCATAAAACAGGGTGTCCAGAGAGAAGACTTTGCTCAAAACCAGCATCGGTCTCAAGATTAAACCTTGAACAATTTCCGCAACAGAATTCCCTAGATAGTCGTAATGAGAAACGGCTGCCGGCTCGCTGCCGCTGAAGTGAGGAATGACCCCAAAAGTGGCTATCCCAAACCAAGCTGATCCTGCTGCAATTGCCGTCCAGCCGCCCACTTGGCAGCGCTGTTGCCAGCGTTCTTGAATTCGTCCTTTTTCCCAAAGCAACAGCCAGACTCCCAGGGCGACAACATTGAGAGACAACACTGCTTTACAGCCGAGGATGCCGCTCAAACAGAGAAGGAACCCCCACAATTTTCCAGAGCGAATGCAGAGCACAGCCGCCAAGAAAAGGGGAACGGCCAAAACCTCTGGATGAAAATCAAAAAGGTTGGCGTTAAAAATGGCCGGATAGAGAAGATAGGCTGTGGCAATCACCATCACTTGGCTGGGATCGACCTTGGCCTGAAGTGCAAGGTGATAAATAGCCAATGCTCCCAAGGTTAACGCCAGGGATTGGAGTCCAAATAGCCAATAGACCGAGGGGACAATGCTGTACAAAAAGCTGATGGGATAGAGAATAAAGGCTGCGTGGTCTCCCAAGATGTGGATCCCTCGAATGGTCGAAAACGGAACCTCTCCCCGACTGATTAGATAGATGGATTGGTCGAAGATGCCAAGATCATATCCTCCAGACTGAAACAGGTGATGCCGGACAACACTACAGCCAAAGAGAATGAAGAAATTAAAAATCATGATTGCCAGCAGAAGTGGAGGCAGAGGACGATCCTTCATAAGAACTAGGGCTTTTGATTTATAGATCTTGGCAAGGTAACTTTATCGCTTTTCTCAGCCTTGCGTGACATCCTAGCGAGATCTGGATTCGGCAGAGGCTCCGCCGCAATTCCGGACATTTCTCTTTCCTCGGGAGTATGAGGAATGGCTCAAGCTTGTTGGAGATAACGATACAGATGAGTTAGGACTGGTTACGACAAGAGGGTGTGATTTGGCCCAAGATGGCAGCATGTCTTGCCCCAGTTGCTTCCGGTAAATTGTTGGTCTCACCTTGCCAGGTTTTATAGGCCAATACCGCGAAGGCAAGGGCCTCTTTGGCCTCAGAAGGGATCCCCACTTGGTCGGAAGTCAACAGGGTTGTGGTCGGCAGTTGCTCCTGCAGCAGTTGCATGAGAACAGGGTTTTGGGTGCCGCCACCGCTGAGAATAACTTGATCTGGGGTCGCGGGCAAAAAGTCCCTATAGGCTTGGGCAATGGAGCAGGCCGTAAACCCTGTGAGGGTGGCAATACAGTCGTGGGCGGATATAAATTGGGGCCAAATTCGCTCTAAATAAAGGGATCCAAAATACTCCCGACCAGTGGTTTTGGGCGGTGCCTTTTGAAAATAGGGATCCCGCATCCATTCTGCAACTTTTTCCCAGTGGACTTGGCCTTGGGCAGCCCATTTTCCATCGCGATCAAAGGCTTGTTGTCCTTGGCTGGCCCGCATCACCGCCAGATCGATCAAAATGTTGCCGGGGCCGGTGTCGAAGGCCAAGGGGGATCCCCCACTGCAGAGGCTGGGGAGATAGGTGAGGTTGGCAATGCCGCCGATGTTTTGGGCCACACGATGAAGGTGGGGATGCCTCAACAGCAGCCAATCCACAAAAGCTACCAAAGGTGCGCCTTGACCTCCTGCCGCCATGTCCCGCGCCCGAAAATTGCTCACCACCGGGATCCCGGTCAGCTCGGCAATCACCGCAGCTTCACCGATTTGCAAAGTCGAAGCTTCTGGCCCACTGGGGTTATGCCAAAGGGTTTGACCATGGCTGCCGATGAGATCGATCTGTTGGGGGGTAAGATGGGCCGCCTGGATCCCTTGCAAGGCCGCTGCCGCAAAAGCTCGACCCAAGCGAAAGTTCAAGGTGCAGATGTGATCTACCGTGCCGGTTTTGGGATCCGCAGCCCGCAAAATCTCTGCCCGCAGCGTCGGGGAATAGGGGATTGTTTGGAAATATATCAACTCCCACTGTAGGGAATCGTCGCCCTCGATGCGGACGATGGCTACATCGATCCCGTCTACAGAGGTGCCCGACATTAAGCCAATGACAATCATTTTGCTGGCGGCTCAACCAGAGGCTTGAGAAGGTCTAAAGTTTTGCCCCCTTTCCCCTTCCCCTTTTTAGGATACAGGCAGGGTATCCAGAGCTACCGTGTGGGGGACTATGAGTGAAGCCATCCGCTACGACCTTCTTTTGGTGGGGGGAAGCTCCTCCAACTTGATCTTGGCCCACCGCCTTTTGGATCTGGCCAAGCTCTCTGGGCTGAAAATCTCTATTGCCATTTTGGAAAAAGCCCGCCAATTCGGCGGTCACATCGTCAGTGGCGCCATCTGCAACCTCCAAGTGATCGCCAAGCTCTTCCCCGATTTTGAAAGCCAAGGATTTCCCCACGAAGGCCGGGTGGAAGCCAATCACTTGAGCGTGCTGGGATCCCAACAGCGCTGGGATCTGCCGGAAGCGGTGATCCCGCCGGGATTTCGCAAGCAGGGGCAGTTCATTCTCACCCTCAGCCACGTCATCCGTTGGCTGGCCGAAACCCTGCAGGAAAAAGCCAAAGGGATCCCAAATGTTACCCTCGATGTGTTCCCCGGCTTTGCCGCCCATGAAATCCTCTACGAGGGGGAGCGGGTGATCGGGGTACGGGCAAGCGATTCTGGCCAAGTTTACGAAGATTGCATCTTTGCCGAACTCACCTGCTTTGGCGACAAAGGCTTCATTTCCAAAGATCTCATCGAGAAGTTTCAACTGCGCCCCAACCCGCAATTGTGGTCGGTGGGGGTCAAAGAGGTGTGGCAGATCCCCCAGTCCCTGCAGGGGCAGGTGTGGCATACCCTGGGCTACCCGGTTTTGGATGGCAGCTTCAGCGGGGGCTTTGTCTATGGCCTCAAAGACAATCGCCTGGCCTTAGGTCTGATCATCGGCCTAGACAGCAAGAACCCCAACCTTAACCCCCAGCAGCGTCTGCAGGAGTTCAAAGCTCACCCCTGGATCCAGTCCCTGATTGCCGGCGGCAAGTTGCTCAAGTACGGGGCTGCCGTGATTCCCGAAGGGGGCTACCACAGCCTGCCCACCCGGTTTGGCGTTGAGGGAGCCCTGCTGTTGGGGGATGCGCTGGGGGTGTTGGATGTGGGTAGCTTGGCCGGGGTGGATAATGCCATGGAAACCGGCTATCTGGCGGCGGGCCTCATTCACGATGGCTTCTTGAAAGGGGATCTGCGCATCCAAACCGACTACCAAAAGGCGGTGATGGAAAGTGCGGTGGGGCAAAACCTCTACCGCAGCCGCTACTTCCGCGAGGCTTTTCTGGAGAACTCCCGCTTGCTGGAAGAATACTTACCTCAGGTGTGCCGCAGCGTCGATGCCGGCCACCCCTGGCTGGGATCCCTGCGCTGGGGTTTACAGGATCCCGTTCGCCGCGGACGAGAAACTCTGCGCGCCTACACCCTGCTCACCGGGCGGGTCAGCCCCAGCGAGCCACCCCCGCGCAGCTATGTGGCCCCCCACGCTGCCATTCAAGCGGATTTTGTGGCCCCCACAACCTTGGCTCCCCAGGAATTGGCCTCTCGACCGGGCTATTTCTCGCGGCCCGATGCGGTTTTTTTCGCGGATCCCCGCTACCCCGAGGGTAACCGTCACATCCTGGAGTTCGACGCCGAAACCTGCCGCCGGTGCATCGCCACCTACGACAAGCTGAATCGCCCCACCCCCTGCGTGGCCGACTGCACAGCAGAGGTACACCACATCCGCGACCAACATGGCATCCGCTCCCATGCCATGTCTTTGGAAAACTGCATCCAGTGCCGCACCTGCGAGATCATCTGTCCCCACTTAAACTTGCGGGTCAACCCCAGCTACGAGGGATCCGGGCCGGATTTCTATGGGCTGTAGCCGTTGCTGAGGTTAACTCAGCTAGAAATCGCAGGAGCCCCGCACTGTACCTGTAGGGTCAGTGTCGGGAGGAATGCGGAAGTTATGATAGAACCATGACCCAAGTCCTGACCGTCTCCTGCAAGCTCAAGGTAGCCCAGTCGCAAGCCGCAAAGTTGGATGCGACAATGGATGCCTTTGTGCAGGCCTTGAACTGGGTCAACCAAAACACACCAGAAAAAGTAGTCAACGCAGTCAAACTCCAGTCCCTTTGCTATTACCAGATTCGCGCTCGGTTTGGCTTGTCCAGTAACTTGGCTCAGCAGGTCTGCAGACGGCTGGCCGGCGCCCGTAAAGTTGCCCGACAGAAAAACCGTCCGGTCAAAGCGTTCAAGAGAGGCTTTGCGACCTACGATGCCCGTATCTTTTCGTTCCGCGAGAAAGACTGGACGGTGTCGCTGACCACGGTGGAGGGTCGGGAGCGCTTTGAGCTGGCGATTGGCCGCTACCAGAGAGAACGGCTGGCGGGCTCCAATCCCAAATCTGCCACCCTGGTCAAGCGCAAAGACGGTTCCTACTCTATTCAAATCTGTGTGGAAGCGGAGCCATCCCCACCGCAACGCACGGGTAGAGTGCTGGGCGTGGATTTGGGCAGGACGGATATTGCTCATACATCGGAAGGAGATAACTGGAATGGACAGCAGTTGAACAAAGTCCGAGACCATCACTCGCGGTTGAGGGCGGTACTCCAACGCAAAGCCAGTAAGGGCACCCGCAGTTCGCGGCGCAGATGCAGAGAACTGTTGCAACGGCTGTCTGGCAAGGAGAGGCGCTTTCAGGCGTGGGTCAATCATCGCATCTCCAAAGCTATTGTCTCTAGGGCAAAGGCGACAAACAGCGCTCTTGCTCTGGAAGACTTGACAGGGATTCGGGAAAGGGTCAATCAACAGCCACGCAGCAAGACAGAGCGTAGGCGGGCAAATAGTTGGGCGTTTTATCAACTCCGTCAATTTTTGGAGTACAAGGCTCTGCGTGCGGGGGTTGCTCTGATTCTTGTGCCGCCTGCCTACACGTCGCAGACCTGCCACCGGTGTTTGCACATTCATCCCGACCCTGCGCAATCCTACCGCAGTGGGAAGCAGTTTAAGTGTGGACACTGTGGATGGGAAGGGGATGCGGATTTGAATGGTGCGAATGTGATTGCGCTTTTGGGGGCTGCTGTAAACCAGCCTAGAGGTTCGTGGTTGGCTTGCCAACTGCAGGGCTACCGAAAGCCTGCCCTGTACTGCGAAGCAGTCAGGGTCGGGTAGTTTACTTCGCTGCAGCTCGCCTGATCCTGGGGATCTAGCAATTATCCAAAGCAGAATGGATCTGCCCATCTTGGCCGACGATCCCAGGGATCCAAGCAACCTTGGAAATTGGCTAGGTTGGGTTAGGGCTTGTTGGAGATCTTTTGTCGGTGAGCGATTCTTTGGATGTCCAGGCTCCTCTGCCCGCCATTTTGGCCGATCTGCAAGAAGCTCTGGAATCCCTGGGGTTGGGCCATCTTCAGGTACAAGCGCGGCTTTCCGGCCACCGCCTGTTGCTGCGTCTAGAGGGGGATTCCTTGCCTGAGCCGGATGCTTTGCTGGGGAGCCTCTCGCCGGCCTTGGAGCAAATGGCGCTGACCCACAGGCAGCGTCAGGTGGAGCTGTTTGGCTTTCTGGCCAATGAAGGGATCCCGGAATGGCACCGCGAGTGGCGCTATCAGCCCCAGCCCAACCCCAACAGCCCTCTGTATCGCGCTCAGCGGGGGGATGAGGTGGCCATCCAGCAGGTGTTCAATTACCTGTTGCGTCCGGAAGGGATCCAAGCACGGGTTCATTTCCATCCCAAACTGGGCCTCCTGCAGGTGAACTTGCAGGCGGCAGAAGCCCCGGATCCGGATTGGGCTAAGGATTTTCTGCGGCGAGCCTTAACCCGTCTGGAATGGACTTTTTTGCAACGGCTGCGGCTTTCTGGGCAGAAACTGGGCTCTTTTTTCCCGGCCTGGAGCCAAGAGTTCGATCTCAAACAGCCTGCCTTTTGGCAGTCCCCGCAGGTGCCCTTGACCGGGCGATCCCCCATCTCAGAGAGAGAAATCTCTCCGCTGGATAAGCCGCCACCCCCTTCTCCTGCCTCCCAGACTGAATCTCCGGGTGTCAGTTGACGGAGGAGATAGTAAGTAGCCGAGCGTTTGCAGCCGCTGGCTGAGCGTATTCTGAAGGACAGTGCTCGTTGGGGTTGGCCATGCGGGTTGTTTTTTTCGGCACGCCAGAGTTTGCCCTGCCTTCGCTGCAGATCCTGTTGCAGCCGCAGTCTCCCTTTGAAGTGGTGGGATTGGTCTGTCAGCCGGATCGGCCCCAGGGGCGAGGGCAAAAGGTGCTTCCCCCCCCTACCAAGGTTCTCGCCCAGGCCCACGGGATCCCGGTGTGGCAGCCTGTCCGCCTGCGGCGGGATCCCCAAGTGCTGGCGGCTCTGGAGGCGCTGGCTGCCGATGTGTTTGTGGTGGTGGCCTACGGCCAGATCTTGCCCCTGACGGTGTTGCAGATGCCCAAGCTGGGCTGTGTGAATGTGCATGGATCCCTGTTGCCGGCCTATCGTGGCGCTGCTCCCATCCAGTGGGCCATTGCCAACGGCGAAACCGAGACCGGCGTGACCACCATGCTCATGGATGAGGGAATGGATACGGGGGCCATCCTGCTCCAGGCCAAGCTACCCATTGGGCCAGAGCAAACCAGCCTGGAATTGGCACCCCAACTGGCTCAACTGGGGGCAGAACTCTTGGTGGAAACGCTCTTGAAATTGGAGAAAGGGGAACTCACCCCTATTCCTCAGGATGGATCCCGGGCAACCTACGCCCCTTTGCTCAAAAAACAAGACTTTCACCTCGACTGGCAGCGCCCTGCCCAGGCCTTGCACAACCAAATCCGCGCCTTTTCTCCCGACTGTTTCACCAGTTTGAGGGGGCAGCGGATCAAAATTGTCCGCTCTGCCTCTCCTCAGTTGCACCCACCCCCTGGCGATCTCCCCCAAGGCAGCCCTGGCGAGGTGGTGGGATTGGACAGGGGAGAAGGAGTCTATGTAGCCACAGGAGAGGGATCCCTGTTGATTCGACGGGCGCAGCTGCCTGGCAGAAAAGAACAATCGGCTTGGGACTTGGTCAATGGCGGCCAGCTCAAGGTGGGGATGCGTTTTGAGCCACTCCCGGATGCTTGAGAGCCATACAGGGATCCCTTGAGCGCGGCCAACCCAAAGACGGCGAACCTGTCCGTTGCCTTGATTCTACTCTCTCTCTCTGGGAGAAAGGCTGGGGGTGAAGACTACTCCGGCTGGGGAAACTCCTGCCAAAGGTTGGTGCGCTGGCGCAAGCTGAGGAACTGTCCGCCGCCCAAGATGAGGTGGTCCAAAACCGGGATCTGCAGCAGCTGCCCCGCCTGCAAGAGTTGCCGGGTAAGGGCAAGATCTTCTGGGCTGGGATCCAAGCTGCCGGAAGGGTGGTTGTGGGCGACGAGGATGCGACTGGCCCCCTGTTTGATGGCGCTGCGGAAAGTCTCCCGCGGATGAGACAGGGTTTCGGTGGCGGTGCCCCGGGTTACAATCTGCTGGCTGAGCAGACGGTGCTTGACATCCAAGTGCAAGACGGCAAAGTGCTCTTGAGATTCCCACATCAAGTCACCACTCAGAGCCATAGCCGCTTGTTCTGGCGACTCAATGGCTGTCCGGTCTGGCGGACGACTCAAAAACACCCGTCGTCCCAGCTCG
The DNA here is from genome assembly GCF_054058395.1 of Thermostichus sp. OS-CIW-26. Classification (NCBI taxonomy): domain Bacteria; kingdom Bacillati; phylum Cyanobacteriota; class Cyanophyceae; order Thermostichales; family Thermostichaceae; genus Thermostichus; species Thermostichus sp. OS-CIW-26. The sequence continues at coordinate 8,808 of NZ_JBSSAG010000030.1, forward strand.
ATGGCGGCCAACACTGTGGCTGCCTTGGCCGGGCCAATGCCTTCGATCTGGATCAGCTCCCCTGCCTCCACCTGGCGCAGTTGGGCCAAGGGATCCCCTTGGGCTTCTAACTTTTTCAGGAGCAACTGGGCGAGGCCGACTGCCGAGAGCTTGCCTGGCCCCTGGCCAGTGTTGAGCAAGATGGCCAGCAGCTCGGCGTGGGAGAGGTGCCTTGCCCCTTGGCTGAGCAGCCGCTCGCGGGGGCGATCTTGGGCGGGAATATCGCTGATGCGCAGCACGTACTGGCTCATCTGGGGCCTAGGGAGGAGAAGAGGTTTTTTTCAACAGCCAAAAGGGACTGCGGCGCTCGACGACCCGCCAAGATCCCAGAATGGCTGCCTGTTCGCCCTCGGGAGCTGTAAGTTCAGCTACAAAGGGATCCCAAGTCACCAAGTAATCGGGCATTTGCCTTCTGGCCTGCCAGTCGGCCAGCTCTTCTGGGCTGGCGGCGTAGGGAACCTGCAGCGGGCCATAAAAATAGGGTACAAAAGAGCGAAAGCCGTACAGGCCCACCGTTCCAGAGAGAGCCGGCTGGGCGTTGTTTTCGGAAGTGGCAAACTGCCGGAAAAAGTGGACGGCTCCTCCCTGGGTGTGTTGCAGCAGGCGGGGGAAGACCCAGCACCAGGCCAGTTGGGCGCTCAGTCCCGTGGCCAAGAGCAAAACTGTCCAGCCCCAAGCCCGCCGCCGTCCTCGACTCCAAAGGAGAATTCCCAGCAGCAGGATCGCGGCGGGGACGTAGGTCAACACCGGCCACTCCACCTCAGCCTGCAGGTATCCCAGCACCAAGCTGCTGGAAAAGTCGTCAGGGATGCCGGCAAAGACCCATGCTTGGACTAGCCCAGCGGGATCCTGGGATCCCAGCCAGGGCAGCAACAGCCACAGGGCCAGCCAAAACAAGCCACTGAGCAGGATCCAGGCACTTTCCCAAAAACTGGGCCCTCTTTTCTCAGCAACCAGGCGCTGCAAGCGCAGGGCAGCAAAGTAGGCCCCAATGGGGTACAGCAGCGAGGTGTAGTGAACCAGCTTGGTTTGCACCAGCAGCGAAAACAGGGCCAGCACCACCCCAAAAGCCACCAACAGCAGAGATTCTGCCCGCCGAGTCAAATCCACCGAGCCCACGCTCCTGGGGATGGGCTGCAGGATCTCGGCCAAAGCCAAAGAACCCCAGGGAAAGCACCCCAGGGCAAAGGCCAACAGATGAAAATAAACCGGGCCGGGATGCCCATCTGAGCTGGTGAGGATGCGCCATTGGTAGCGCCCAAACTCTTCCACCCATTCTGGCCCCCGTTGCACCCCCTCCAACGCCAGCCAAGTGAGGGGAACAGCCACAGCTAGGCTGAGGAAAACCAGGCTCTCCCCCCATCGAAGGGGAGGATCCCGTTGCCAGAGCTTGTAGAGGATCCAGATAGCCAGGGGCAACACCAGCCCCACCGGCCCTTTGGCCAACACTGCCAAGCCCAGGGCCAGCGCCCCCACCGCTCTCCACCTGCGTCCAGAGTACCCGGCCCGCCAGGCCTCCTCGGCGGCCCAAAGGGATCCCAGCCCCACACCCATGCCCAGGTTGAGTAGCGGGTCGATGAGACCAGTTTTGTAAAAAAACAAGGGCAGGTAGCCTGTCAGCAGCAAGATCCCCCATAGGCAGCCGAACCCCATCCCGCCCAGACAGGATCCCCACCCCACCAGCAGCGCCACCGTGATCCCGCCAGCAAAAGCATTGGGCAAGCGCGCTGCCCCTTCGTTCATCCCTAAAACAGCCATGGACAGGGCCTGCAGCCAAAAAAAGAGAGGGGGCTTCTCGAAAAAAGGCTCCCCGTTGATGGCCAACGAGAAAGGATCCCCGCTGGCCAGCATCTGCCGCGCCAAGCTGGCGTAGATCAGCTCATCCCAGTCGAACAGGTAGGGGATCCCCTGACCTACCCACAGCCACAGGCCGGCCAAAAGCCCCATCTCCAGGGATCCCTTGAGGCGGCCCAGAAAGCTAGGCATGGAAAGCTTCTGAAGACACCACCCGGCCCACGCTCTGAGGCGAGCGCAGGAGGCGGAGCAACTGGGCTGCCAGAGCGGATCCCTCTGTCTCTACCGGAATCTCCACCCCACACCAACGGCTGGAGCTACCCTGCAGGGCAGCTATCCACTCCGGGGCAAGGGATCCCCGCGCCACCCCGATCAATTGCGGCAGCCCCTCCCGGCGATACAGCCCGATCCAGCGCACGGCCAGCTGAAAGGGCCCAGGCCGGAAGCGGGGGTTTGGGCTGCCATCGGCCTCGAACTTGCTTAGCATCAGTTGCAGCGAGTAGATCTGGCGACTATTGAGAGGGGGAGCAGAAACCCGGCGGGCGCGGAACGTGGCAACCATCTCCGCAAAGGGGATCTGAACGGTCTGCTCTTCTCCCGGCGCAGTGTCGAACGCATAGCCGTAGGCGGGGCTGTCCCAGCCGCTTTCATCCCTCAGTAATATCTTATACCGCTGCCCATCCCCTCGCAGGCGCAGCTCCAGACCGGCAAACCCCGACAAGTCCAGCGGCGGCTGCCAATTGCGGGTGCGCGTGGAAACAAACCCCCCAAAGTTGGCCGTGGAAACCTGGCCTGCGAACAGCAGCTCCTCCTTTCCCCAGAGCAGTTGGCTTTGGCTCGCCCCGCCCATCACCACATCGTCCAAGATGCCCCAAAACCGATGCAAATCCGGGTTGGGCCGGCGAAAGTCGAACAGCATCCGCTCCGTTTGCCCACTGCTGCGCAATTGCTCCAGATAAGCCTTGGCCGTTGGTGGATCCCCCAAACCTAGGATCACGGTTGCTGTCGCCCAATCTGGCGTATGGCTCACCTCCACGCCCTGCTGCCGCAGGGCCTCCGCCAACCCGTCAGGCAAACCTTCCCCCACCACCCCTATCTGGATAGCGACCGGCTCGGAAAGAGAAGGTGGCACAAAATCATCCTCCACGGCCTGGAACCCATTTTGAACCCGACGCCACACCTCAGCCCAAGGCAGGGCCTCATAGTAGGTGAGCGTGTTCCAGAACCGCCCCAGATCCCAAGGCATGAGTCTACCTGATACATTCACGCTGAACTCTCCTGAACATGGTTCAGGAAAGAAGCGATCGCATCCTGCCTATCTCTGTTCGCGTCAGCGGGACGGAGTCCAAACAGGAAGGCGGTATCCCGCAAAGCCCTGAGGAATACCCCCCGAGCGCTTTCCCCCTTCACTTCCCGGCAACCGTTGCGGTGGACTCAAGGATCAGGGGGAAACTTGGTCTACTATATCCCTCTCAATGACTTTTGCCAAACCGCCTAAAGCTCAGTAAATTCAGCAAAGTTCAGGGTTTTGGGGGTTAGAGGCATGCTCATCTCTTCAGAGGTCTATCCCGGATCCCTAGCTTAGGGCAGCGCCGAAGAACTCCACCGCTTCTGCCAACACGTCTAAAAAGCGATCCACCTCCGCCAACGTGTTGTACAGGTAAACACTGGCTCGGGCAGTGGATTGTACTCCCAAATAGCGATGGAGGGGTTGAGTGCAGTGGTGCCCCGCTCGAACGGCAATGCCTTGCTCATCCAGCAAGGTAGACAGGTCGTGAGGATGGACGGCCTCCACCGAAAAGCTGACCAGCCCTGCCCGTCGCGCCGGATCCTTGGGGCCATAAACCGTAATACCCGCTATGTGCTGGATCCCGTCCAACAGGTGGGTAATCAACCTTTGTTCATGGGCATGAACCCGCTCCAGACCGATCTGGCTCAAGTAATCTACGGCTGCCCCCAGCCCCACCGCCTGGGCAATCGCCGGCGTACCAGCCTCAAATTTGTGGGGGATATCCGCATAGGTGGCGTGATCCCAGTACACATCGGCGATCATCTCTCCCCCACCCAAAAAAGGGGGCATCGCTCGCAGCAGCTCCCGCCTGCCGTAGAGGACGCCAATCCCCGTTGGGCCACACATCTTGTGCCCCGAAAAGGCCAACCAATCGCAATCCAGCGCCTGGACATCCACAGGCATGTGGGGCACACTCTGGCAAGCATCCAGCAAAACCTTGGCTCCGTAACGATGGGCCAGTTCAGTCATCTCCTGAACGGGGTTGATGGATCCCAGCATGTTGGAGACCTGGGTTACCGCCACCAAGCGGGTGCGGTCGCTGAGCAAAGATTGGTAGTGCTCCAGATCCAACTCTCCCTCTGGCGTGATCTGGATGAACTTGAGGTGGGCTCCCGTCCTTTGGGCCACCCATTGCCACGGGATCAGGTTGCTGTGATGCTCCATCACCGAGAGGACGATCTCATCCCCCCGCTCCAGATGGCTCAAGCCCCAACTGTAGGCCACCAGATTGATGGCTTCGCTGGCATTGCGGGTGTAGATGATCTCCTGAGGAGAAGGCGCGTTCACAAAACGAGCGATCTTTTCCCGCGCCCCCTCATAGGCATCTGTGGCTTCGTTGCTCAGCGTATGCACCCCGCGATGCACGTTGGCGTTGCAGTGTCGATAGTAATGATCCATCGCCTGCATAACCGCCAGTGGCTTTTGAGAAGTGGCGGCATTGTCAAAGTAGATTAGCGGGTGGCCGTTGACCTGGCGCTGCAAAATCGGAAAATCTGACCGCACCTGGGCAGCCAGATCGAAAGAATGGTCAAGCTTGAGAGAAGAAAGGGGGGATACCGCCATGGTCTGCGCAAAAAGCCTGCTTCCCTCAGTATGACATCGCTTCCGGCCAGCCTTCGGCAAACCCATCCGCCCAATCCCTTCCAGCATCCAGGGATCCCTTCCTCCCTGACCTGAAAGCGAAGCTTGTCACAAAATGTAACTTTGTGTTAAGTTTGGTTACAGCAACCAATACGAGGTATTAGCAATGCAATCGTCTCCCAGAATCCCTTCTCGTCTGGACTCCGCTTCTGTTGCCCAGTACTACGACACCACCAACGACTGGATCCCAGGCTGGACAGAGCAAGCGGAGCGTTGGAATGGACGCTTGGCCATGTTGGGCTTGGTGATCAGCATTGCTACAGAAGCGGTGCTGGGCCACAGTGTTTTTGCCAGCACTCTCGCCCAGTGGCTAGGTCTGCAATAACCTGCAATAATTTGTCGAAGAACTTTTCGGTAGAGCCACATTGGACATCTCACAGACTTTCTCTTCGGCTTTGAGATGTTACAGCTCTACCCTTTTTGGGAGCTTTTTCACCCTTCAATCCCTATCTCGACAGTCCGATGATGCTTGACAATCCCTTCCTCCCCTACATTGCCGTCATGGTGGCCGGGCTGGTGGCCGCTGTTGTGATTGGCTCGATGGCTTTCTTCAACTCCAAGCGCCCTGCTGGCTGGGAAGGCGCCGGTCGCCCGCGGTACGTGCCGCAGTACGGTCAAGACGGCGATACCCCGCCGGAGTGGGAGATTGGCTGGACGGAGAAGGCCGAGCGATGGAACGGACGGCTGGCCATGCTGGGGTTTGCCATCAGTGTTGTGGTAGAGGCCATTGTGGGCCACAGTGTGTTTGCCTCTGCACTGGGGATCCACTGATCCAAGTTGAAAGCTGTCCGGCGCCCAGTCGTCTCGAGGAAATAAAGGCGGAAGCTATGGAAGCCTGCTTTTTCCTCATGCGTGCTCTTTGTCTTTGCCGTGCAGTACTACCTCGCTTATCTCCTGGAAAGGCTGTACCCAAAGATCGGTGCCTCCTCCATTCGGTTGGTGTCTAGCCATCTGTTGCCTGTCTAATATGATTCTCAAAGGTGAGACGTGCTGGAAGCTCAGAAAGGTTCATAGGGATACCCACAAGCTTGAGTGTCTTGAAAAATAGATGGAAGTTATCTACCTTGTCACAGCGGAAGTAACAATCAGAGCTCTTTGTTGACCTAGACCCTGAGATAAACTCCAGGCGGAATACGTAACCATCCTCACTATCAATGCACAGCTTAATCTCTTTGATAGCCTGGATCCTAAATAACAATCGCTCTGAAGAACCGAAATCCTTGACTCTAACGTACTCCCTACTTATGGCAACGCATCCAAATGAAACCTCTTGTCCACGCTCAATTGCTTCTCTCATGCCTTTCCAGCGCGTGGAGCAAATGTAGCTGGCTACATACCTCATCAAAGGCAAAGACGGGGAAGATATAGATACGACAGGATTTCCTTGGCAATTGATGTAGTAGCTGTAGTATGGGTAGCATTCTGATTTGACAAAACCGACACTCTTCTTTCTGAAGTCCACGTTCACTGAGACAATTTCGTTATACCTATAGGCAAGTCTGTTCTGCTTTCCTAGGATGTCACGATAGATGTCATGATAAATGAAGCCATTGCTCAAAATAACAACCCTAGATTTATAGGGTTGATTTGAGTACCAATAGTACCAAAGAAGCATCGATAAACCACCCAACAATCCAGAAAAAGCCATAGCAATAGGAGGTATGCCACTGGCCAAAGTGCTAGGGATCCATGTCCCTAAGGCAGAAAGTATTGCCGATAGAACTGCGAAGATAGGAAGTCCAATAAGTAGCAATGTAGATAAAGATACCGACACAACACGCATCAGCAAAGTAAAAGGGCTCCATTTCTCGATTGGCGTTTCTTCTGTTGTTACGAGGTATCCCAGTGACTTATCCCGTACCAGCTTTGTCTCGGCCTCTAATAACATCACTTATCCCCCCTCACTTCTTGGATAAGCTCCATTGGCAATCTATGCCAAAGTAGTGTTTAGAGACAAACTCATAATCTATTCTGTTTCACCACTGGATAATCTTTTTCTGAACGGCTGTCATACACATGGCAACGCGAGCATTGATCTCATCCTCAGAGCCGAAAATATCCAACTTTTCTTTGAGCCTCTGGATACAGTTTTGTACGGTCTTCTTGCTGGTGTGAATGCGATCTGCGATGGCCTGATCGGTGAGGGCTTCTTTGCAGAGCAAGTTCAAGACCTCAATTTCTCGTTCTGTCAGCTTCGTAAGACCGCGCAACTCCCGCGGCATGCGCAATTCTCCATTGAGGGCACTTTTGGCCCCCTCCAAAAACACGGTGCGCCGTTCCATTTTGTTGACCGCGGCAAACCCACCCTGGTGTTTGCTGATCAGGCCCACCAATGGAGTGAGCAGCAGCGGCTCGCTGGAATAGGCCATCACATTCAGGGTGGGGTAGTTCTCAAAGATATGACGCAGGAACTCTAGGCCAGGCTCGGCAGACTGCTCTCCGCTGGTTTGACCATAGAGCAGATCGGCTACAACCAAGTCTGGTTGTTCCCGCTGCAGGCGCAGGATGGCGTCCATGGGATTGGTGACCGTAATACATTGAGCATCTGCTGCAATGCGTTGCAGCCACTCACAGTTGTTCTGGGCCACCTCTGGATGATCTTCGACGATCAAAAACTTGAGCGGGGCAGTGGGGCTTTCAACCTCGGACATCAATCCACTCCTCTAGTCCAGCCTTGCAGTTTATCCTCTGCCGGGCGGGCTTGACTGAAAACTGAAATAGGTTCACCAGCAAAGCTCCCAGCAGGTTACCCCAGTGTAGCCTCAGGTAGGGGCTTAGAGGTGAGCCTGGGGGGGTGGGAAAGGACAGGTTAGGCTAGAGGGTGACGTCGACTGGATCTTAACTGTGGTACCCCTGCAAGATCGCAACCCAACCACCCGCACAGCCTATGTCACTTATGCCCTGGTGATCGTTAACATCTTAATTTTTCTGTACCAGCTAACCCTGTCGCCACAAGAGCTGGCAGCTTTTTTCCGGGAGTGGGCAGTGGTACCGATAGAGTTGACGGCCAGTTTTCGAGGGGAGATCACCTCTTCGTCGCGTCCGGAATGGATAACCCTATTCACCTCACAATTTCTGCATGGGGGCTTTCTCCACATTGGCGGGAACATGCTTTTTTTGTGGGTTTTCGGCAACAACGTTGAGGATCGCTTGGGCCATGTGCGCTACCTCATCTTTTACCTGGCTTGCGGAGCTTTGGCTGCATTAACGCAGTGGTTTTTCGACATGGGATCCCCCATTCCTTCACTGGGGGCAAGTGGTGCCATTGCCGGCGTATTGGGAGCGTATATTTTGCGCTTTCCACGGGCCGAGATCCTAACCTTGGTGCCCTTGGGTGTTTTTACCACAACCCTCTACGTTCCGGCTTGGGTGTTCCTGGGCTTTTGGTTCATCCAGCAAGCCTTCTACGGCATTGCCAGCCTACAGACGCCTACCAACATCGGTATGCAGGGTGGGGGGATTGCCTATTGGGCCCATGCGGGCGGTTTTGTGTTTGGGGCCATTTTGGGGCCGCTGATGGGGTTGTTTTCCGGCAAAAGCCCTTATGACCGCCAAATGACTTGGCAACAACGTGACAGGGATCTGTTTTGATTTGATCAGCTTTGATACTTTCTCAGTCTATTGTTAATCGGATAGCAGCGTGATGGGAGAAAGCCATGGTCAGTCTATCTGCCAAGCCTCTAACGCTGGAGGACTTTCTCCAGCAGCCAGAAACTGAGCCAGCCAGCGAGTTCATCGAGGGAGAAATTATCCAGAAGCCCATGCCACAAGGAAAACATAGCTTACTGCAAGGGGAACTCGCTGCTTTCATAAATGCAAACCTCAAACCCAAGCGCCTTGGATGGGCCTTTCCAGAGCTGCGCTGCACCTTCGCCGGATACGCGATTGTGCCCGATATTTCTGTGATCCCCTGGGATCGGATCCCTGTAGATGAAGATGGCACCATTCAAAATCTCATCCCCTTTTGCCCGGATTGGATGATCGAGATTCTCTCTCCCAATCAAAATCCAATGAAGCTGGTCAAAAAAATCTTGATCGGCCTGGATCACGGCTGCCAAATGGGGTGGGTGGTGGATCCCGAAGAAAGGGTTGTTTTCGCCTACCCTGCCGGGCAGCAGCCGACAGTACATGAGGATCCCCAAGAGGTGATCCCCACTCCTGCGTTTGCCCAAGGGATCCAACTGACAATCGCAACTTTGTTCGGCTGGATGCAAGTTCAAGCTGGCGAGAGCCACAAGTCCAATGCGGGATAGAAAAAGAGTGGATCTCCTTCCATCCCTCAATTCTCAATTCAAATTCAACATTCAGTTGTTGTAGAGGGCAGGAGCTTGGGCAACCGTCTCACCAGTTTGGGGCAGTTCCTGCCGCAGCAGCGCCACCAAGGCGTTGGTGGATTGGTCGTAGAGGCTGGTCACCAGCTTGGGGTAGAGCCCAATGCCAATGATTGGGATCAGCAGACAGGCAATGATGAACACCTCGCGCGGCTCGGCATCCACCAACTCTTCGTGTTCGGTGAGCTCTTTGTTCTCCGGGCCAAAGAAAATCTGCCGCAACATCGACAGCAGGTAGATGGGGGTCAGGATCACCCCAACTGCTGCCAGGAAAACCACCACCAACCGGAAGGGGAGAGAGTAGGCATCGGTGGTGGCCATGCCGATAAACACCATGATCTCGGCCACAAAGCCGCTCATCCCAGGTAGGGCTAGCGAAGCCAGGGAGCAGGCGGTGAACATGGAGAAGATCTTGGGCATCTTCAGGCCAACGCCGCCCATTTCCTCCAGCTCCAGCGTATGGGTGCGGTCGTAGGTGGCCCCCACCAAAAAGAACAGGCTGGCCCCGATCAGCCCGTGGGAGATCATCTGCAGCATGGCGCCGCTCATGCCGATCTCCGTCAGGGATCCGATACCGATGAGCACGAAGCCCATGTGGCTGATGGAAGAGTAGGCGATCTTCCGTTTCAGGTTGCGCTGGGCAAAAGAGGTGAGGGCGGCAAAGATGATGTTCACCACCCCCAACACGATCAGCACTGGCGCAAAGTAAAGATGAGCATCCGGCAGCATGCCCGCATTCATGCGCATCAGGGCATAGCCCCCCATCTTGAGCAGGATCCCGGCCAGCAACATGTGCACCGGCGCAGTGGCCTCGCCGTGGGCATCGGGCAGCCAAGTGTGCAAGGGGAAAATGGGCAGCTTCACCCCATAGGCAATGAGGAAGGCCCCATACATCAGCAGTTGGAAGGTGAGTGGATAGGTCTTGTGGGCCAGATCCGTCATGTCAAAGCTGATGGGATCCCCGTAGAAGGCCATAGCCAGACCTGCCACCAGGATAAACAGGGAGCTGAGAGCCGTGTAGAGGATGAACTTGGTGGCCGCATACAGGCGGTTGTATCCCCCCCAAATGGAGAGGAGCAAGTACACCGGGATCAGCTCCAATTCCCACGTCAGGAAAAACAGCAACATGTCCTGCACGGCAAACACCCCGATCTGCCCGCCATACATGGCCAGCATCAAAAAGTAGAAGAGGCGAGGTTTGAGGGTGACCGGCCAAGCGGCCAAGATGGCTAGGGTAGTGATAAACGCCGTGAGCAGGATCAGGGGCATGGAGAGGCCATCAGCCCCCACCGACCAACTCAAGCCCACCTGGGGTACCCAGGTGTAGCGCTCCAGCAGTTGCAAGCCCGTCTGGCCGGGATCGTAGCCGACATAGAAGCCGGCCAGCAGAATCAGCAGATCCGTGACCGCAATGAACAAAGCAAACCAGCGGATCCGCTCGGCCAACTTTTGTGCGTAGGCGCGGGTACTGGGATCCCCAGCCGGTGCTGGGATCAGGGGAATAAATAGGGCGGCCAACACAGGGTAAGCGATGACCGTGGTCAGCCAAGGAAACTCGTGCAAGCTGGGCAGCGCCATGGATGTAACCTCGCTTGTGCCATACCATCAGGGGGATCCCTGCCGGCTGCAATCCGACAGCCCTTTACCAGAATCGCCCTTGAGTATCTATGCTTAGCAAATCTACAGGATTATCTTAAGGCTCCCTCTCCCTTTGCGTTGGGATCCCTGGGATGGAGCAGATGCATGGGTGGATGTTGTACCCGAAAATCAAAATATAGTCTTCCACTGTTCTCACAAGGTAACCGATCTCATCATGCCTCAGCCCAAACTGATCATCCACGGCGGAGCCGGCAGCGCCCTGGAAGGGGAAAGCAGCCTGGAAAAAGTGAGGGGATCCCTGCAGCAGGTGGTGGAGAGCACCTACGAGCTGCTGTTGGCTGGGCAGAGTGCCGAGGCGGCGGTGATGCATGCCTGCCAGTTGCTGGAGGATGATCCGCTCTACAATGCCGGGACGGGGTCGGTCTTGCAATCGGATGGGCAAATCCGCATGAGCGCCGCTCTCATGAACGGGGCCACCCAGTCTTTTAGCGGGGTGATCAACGTCAGCCGAGTTCAGCATCCCATCCTCATGGCCCAGGCTCTGCAATCAAGCCCGGATCGCGTGGTGGCCGAACAAGGGGCAGCAGAGCTGGCGCGGGAGCTGCAGTTGCCGGTCTATGACCCGGCCACTCTCAAGCGGGTTCAAGAGTGGGTGCAGTTGCGCCAAACCCATCCCCCAACTAGGGTTCTCACTGCTCTGGCCATGGGCACGGTGGGGGCGGTGGCGCTGGATCAACAGGGGCAAATCTGTGCCGGCACCTCCACCGGCGGGCGGGGGTTTGAACGGGTGGGGCGAGTAAGCGATTCGGCCACTCCAGCGGGAACCTATGCCAGTGCGGCGGCGGGGGTCAGTTGTACTGGTGTCGGGGAAGATATTTTGGATGAGAGCTTGGCGGCGCGGATTGTGATTCGAGTGGAAGATGGCCTCAGCCTGAAGGCTGCCATGGCTAAGTCTTTTCAAGAGGCCCGCCAACGTCGCCGCTCCTTTGGGGCCATTGCTCTATCGCGCTCGGGCGAGATTGCTTGGGATACCACCACCGACCTACTGCTGGCCGCCTATCACGATGGGCAGGGGATCGGCTTGACGATCTAAACTTCTAGCCGGGCTTGCGGGATTAGACCTGGACAAGCCTGAGGCGGTTGGATAAGAGTAGGATAAGAGTAGAAATAGTACTTAAACAAACCAAGTCTGCCCCCTGGCGGGCCACTGTAGAGCGTTTATGGCACTTCACGCGGAGTTGCACCGTCATTTGGGCGGTTCGGTTGTCCCCCGAATTCTGTGGCGCTATTTTCACCGCCAGGGATCCCCTGTGGCAGAGCGCTTTCCCACCTATGCCGAGTTCGAGGAGTTCTACACCCGCCCGCGCAACACCCTCGAAGATTACCTGGAGCTGCACACGCTGGTGGAACAGGTGCAAACCCTGGAAACCCTGCCCTATTTTATCTACCGCCTGCTGCGGGGAGCCTACGTCTTTGAGGATCTGGCCTACCTGGAGATTCGCTACACTCCCTACCTACGCACGGATCCCAGCCTGGATGAGGCGGAGCGCCTCAAGCAGATGCGCCAGGTAATCGAGACGGTGGGGCAGGCCAGCCAGCAGCGGGAGTATCCCATCGTCACCACCCAGATCGTCTGTTTGCATTCACGCCTGCCCAGCCACATCAACCGGGCCATGGTGGAAGCTGCCGCTGAGTCGGAGTATGTGTGTGCCATCGACCTGGCCGGGGGAGACAAGCCCTACGGCGAACGGATGGACGAGTGGATTGAGCTGTTCAAGTATGCGCTGGCCCGCGGCCTGAAAACCACTGCCCACCTGTACGAAACTTTGGATGGCTGCTACCCACAGTTGCTGCCCTATGTCTCGCGGATCGGCCACGGCATTCAGATCCCTCTCCACTATCCAGAATTGCTGCCGGAGCTGGCGCGGCGAGGCCAATGCCTGGAAGTTTGTCCCACCACCTATCTAAAAACGGGAACTCTGCCCAGTTTGGAGCCCCTCAAGGTTGTGTTTGACCGCTGCTTTGACGCGGGGGTGGATATTGCCATCTGCACCGACAACGCCGGCTTGCACAATGTACGCCTGCCGTTTGAGTACGAGAACCTGCTGACCCACGACATTATCGATTTCGAGCAGCTCAAACACTGCCAGGAAGCAGCCTTTCGTCACGCTTTTGCCTGGCCCTACAAGGGGCGTCCGGCCTCATTGTTGTCGGAGTTACAGCAGGGGGTATCTGCTTCTTTGGTGGCTCTCTGATCCCCTCAGCGGGACGGAGTCTTTATTCTTCATCCGAGCTTCTTGAGAATAGGGAAGGGATCCGTAACAGAGACAGGGGCAGCTTTCGCAAGGGAAATAACCGCTTGGATCCCTTGCCCAGAGCGATGCTGAGCGGCATCCGAGGGTGGATGAAGCCCAACAGAATCCAATGCTGAGTCCACTGAGCCAAGCATGAAGGTCTATATCAGTGCCGATATTGAAGGGATCGCCGGCATCAGCCATTGGGATGAGGCCACCATCGGCCAGCCGGGTTACGAGGCATTCCGAGAGCAGATGACCCGAGAAGTGATCGCGGCTTGTGAGGGATCCCTGGCTGCCGGAGCCACGCAGATCACAGTCAAAGATGCCCATGACTCCGGGCGGAACCTCATCCCCGAACGGTTGCCGGAGCCGGTGCAACTCATCCGCGGCTGGAGCGGCCACCCCTACTGTATGGTGCAAGAGCTGGATCGCAGTTACAACGCCCTGATCTTGATCGGCTATCATGCCCGCGCCGGTTCTGCTGCCAACCCCCTCGCCCACACCTACACCACCGAAGTTAGCCAAATCCGGCTGAACGGCCAGGCCATCGCCGAGTTTCACCTGGTCAGCCTCACGGCTGCCTATGAGGGAGTCCCAGTTGTGTTTGTAGCCGGAGATGCGGAGGTGTGTGCCGCAGCGAAAGCTTATGACGCCCACATCGAGACGGTGGTCACCCACAAAGGGATAGGCCAGTCGGTCATTACGCCACATCCGCAGCAGGTTCTACAGGCCATCCGCCAAGGTGTAGAGGGATCCCTGAGGCGGCTGTCGGCCTACCGTCCTCGCCCACTGCCGGATCACTTTCAATTGGAAGTGGACTACAAGGATCCCGCTCGGGCCTACCGCAAGTCTTTTTATCCCGGCTGCCGGTGGATTGCCGATTCCACGGTTCGGCTGGAAGTTTCCGAGTGGTTTGAGGTGTTGCGGGCTTTGGAGTTTATCGTGCTCACCTAGCCAGGGATCCAAGCGGCATCTGGATGAGGCGAGCAGCAGCTTCCCTGAGGCTGGTCTCGGAAAGGTCAGACAGCTCAATCCGGTCCCGAAGGCGATTGAAGTTTTGCTGCAGCCCGTGTCGATAGGTGGGGTCGTAGTGCTGCTCCAGCAACTCCTGCACAAACTGCGGCCAGTCTTGGGCGTCGATCAGCTCAAACCAACGCTGCAGGCGGCCCTGGCCAAGACGGGACTTCAGAGGCAGCAATTTCCCCTTTAGCGCTTGGGGGTGAGCAATCCAGTGGGGATAGTGGGCGATTAACCCCTTCACCCGCTCCTCTAGAGGCAACTGCACTTCGACACAGTCGGCTTGGGTAAGGGCTTGCCAAAGGGCAGGCGGCAGATGGAGCTGGCCCACTTTGGCACTCTCAGCCTCCACCCAGACTGGCTTGGCGGGATCCCACTGGAGAAAAACCTGCACCAGTTGACTTTCAAAGCTCTTCTGACTGGGCTGTGGCACCCCCCACTCGGCCCCCAGGAGGGATCCCCGGTGACAGGCCAGCTTTTCCAGATCGAGAACTTGGGATCCCTGTTGGCGCAGATGGTGAAGCAACTGGGTTTTGCCGCTCCCTGTTGGTCCGCAGAGCACTCGGTAGGTAAATTCCTGGGGCAAGATCTGCAGCTGTCGGCGCACCCAGGCCCGGTAGGTTTTGTAGCCACCTTGCAAAACCGTAACCTGCCAGCCCACCTGGGACAACACCAATGCCAAGCTGGCAGAGCGCTGCCCTCCCCGCCAGCAGTAGATTAGGGGCCGGTAATCGCGATCTTTATCGGCAAAATGGGTTTGCAAGTGGCGACTGATGTTCTGGGCCACCAAGCTTGCCCCTCGTTTGCGGGCTGTAAAGGGATCCACCTGCTTGTAGAGCGTGCCCACCTCCGCCCGTTCTGTATCGTAGAGTACAGGCAAGTTGATGGCTCCCGGCCAATGATCCTCTGCGAACTCTGCCGGAGAGCGCACATCGATAATTTCGCTGTAGGTGTGCAGCCAGGGCTCTGCAGTGAAGTGAATCGGAGGAGACACAAACCTGTGGATGGAAATGGCAAGCTAGCGCAATCTTGAACAGTTTCTAGCTTAGCCAACGCTGCTGCTCAAGGAAGCCCAGGGCTAACCCTAGCCTATCCCCTCGCAGGTGGACTTCTCGCTTTTCCAGAAGTTTAGGCAAGGTCTCTGGAACATGCAGGATGCCATTTGCCGCTCTCAAAAAAGTTATAGAGGTTTTCAGGCTCTCCAGGTGCCACCTCAGATAGAAAGGTGAGCTCGGACTTTTTCTTCGTCCATTTGGTCAGTCGGCCCCTCCATGATAAGGGATCCATTTTCCATAAGATAAAAGTAATCGGCCAGACTTTGGGCAAACTCAAAATACTGCTCCACCAGCAACACCGAAACGCCCCGCTCCTTTTGAATACGGGTGATGGCTTCTTCAATCTCGATGATGATGGAGGGTTGGATCCTTCTGTAGGCTCATCCAGGAGCAAAAGTTTGGGCTCTGCCACCAAAGCTCTGGCGATGGCCAGTTGCTGCTGCTGCCCACCGCTCAAATCCCCACCCAGCCGTTTAAGAAAAGAACGCAGAATTGGGAATAGGTCATAGACAAACTCAGGTATGATCCGTTCTCTGTCCGGTGCTGCTTCTAGCCCCACCAGCAGGTTTTCCTCAACCGTTAGGCGGGGAAATATCTCTCGACCTTGGGGTACATAGCCAATACCGGCGCGGGCTCGCCAATTGGGAGGGTAATGGTTGATAGGACGGCCCTCAAAAGCAATTTTGCCTGTGCAGTCTTTCAGAAGTCCCATCAGGGCTTTAAGTGTGGTGGTTTTGCCCATACCATTGCGGCCCAGAAGGCAAACCGCTTGGCCGGGAAAGATCTTAAAAGAGAGATCCTTCACAATTAAACTCTGACCATAGTAAACCCTCAAGTTGGAGACCTCCAGGAGAGGCCCGGATCCATCTCGGGATAAGTTTTGCGTTGCGGTCGCGTTTGCCAGAGCGCCCATTTTCAGCACTTGACGACGATTAAATGTATAGAGCCATCGGTGATCTCCGAAACGAAGTGAGTGCAAAGGGTGTTAAGAAGTACAGTTGCAGCAGCCCGGCCAACAGAGGGAAGCACTTAGCTCATCACCTCGCCCATGTGTTGAACCTGCCCAACTGCGCTCAGCTGAGGCTTTCACCGAATGCCTTCCCAACGTCAACAGGGGAAAGGCTAATCCTGCAGTCGAGAAAGCGTTGTGCATCCCTGTTGCCTTAACGTGTTCCATCAAACCCATTCAGCCCGGAGAGAATTGTATCGCGGGATACCTTTTCCCAGAATCCGAGCCTGTTCTCGGCTCCCTTTCCCCGCAGGCTGCAGGCAGAGGCAGGGATCCCTTGCTCCCGGCATAATAGGGGTTCTGGGGTGGAGAATTAACAGCCTATGGTGCAGCAGGCCGGCTATGGATCTTGGCGATCCCCGATTACCGCTGACCTGGTGGTGACGGGATCCCTGCGCTTGGGACAGATGGTTTGGGATCAGGGGGATCTCTACTGGACGGAGGGTCGCCCGCAAGAAAAAGGGCGCAATGTGTTGATGCGGCGCTCTGCCGACGGGATCCTGGTGGAGCTGACACCCGCACCTTTCAATGTGCGGACACGGGTGCATGAGTATGGGGGTGGAGCTTATTGGGTGTCGGCAGGGGTAGTGTATTTTTGCAACTTCGCTGACCAACGGCTCTACCGCCTGCTGCCGGGTTCAGATCCCCAGCCCCTGACGGAAGCAGGCCCCTATCGCTATGCAGATGGGGTGGTGGATCGGGCGCGTGGACGCATCCTCTGTGTGCGGGAGGATCACAGCCGCCAGGGAGAGCCGGAAAACAGCCTTGTCTCGATTGACTTAGCAAGTGGATCCCAGCAGATTTTGGCTTCTGGGCACGACTTCTACGCCAGCCCGCGCCTCAGTCCAGACGGCCAGACCTTGGTATGGCTGACCTGGGATCACCCCCAGATGCCCTGGGATGGGACGGAACTGTGGCGAGCAGAGGTGGCAGCAGATGGCACTCTAGGAGAGCCCCAAAAGCTAGCCGGTGGCCCTGCCGAGTCGATCTTCCAGCCCCAGTGGTCACCGGAGGGGGATCTCTACTTTGTTTCGGATCGCAGCGGCTGGTGGAACCTCTATCGCTGGGATCCCCAGGGCCCCATTCCCCTCTGCCCTATGGAAGCGGAGTTTGGAGAGCCGCAGTGGGTGTTTGGCCTGAGCACCTACGGCTTTGCTGGGGATGGGCGCATTCTGGCCTGCTACCAACAGGGGGGTCTGTGCCATTTGGCCTACCTGGATCCCCAGTCGGGGCAACAGGAAGAGATCCCTTTGCCCTACACCCAGATCAGCGGTTTGCAGGTGAGTGGGGAAAAAGCCGCTTTCCTGGCCGGATCCCCGACGGAAGCCACTGCCTTGGTCTGCCTAGACTTACCCTCCAGCCAAGTGGAGGTGGTGGCCCGTTCCAGCAGCGTGGCGGTGGATCCCGACTATCTGTCGATCCCAGAGCCCATTGTTTTTCCCACCGGTGGCGGCAAGGAAGTGGCCTACGCCTTCTTCTATCCCCCCAAGAACCGAGACTTTGTTGCCCCTGCTGGCGAAAAGCCACCCCTGCTGGTGAAAAGCCACGGCGGGCCCACCGGGGCGACGGCAGCCGTGCTCAACCTGGGGATCCAATACTGGACCAGTCGGGGGATTGCCGTTTTGGATGTGAACTACCGGGGCAGCAGCGGCTACGGACGGGCCTATCGGGATGCTCTCAAAGGCCGGTGGGGCCTGGTAGATGTGGAAGATTGCATCGCCGGATCCCAATTTTTGGCAGAACAGGGCAAGGTGGATGGGGAACGGCTGCTCATTCAAGGGGGCAGCGCTGGTGGCTATACCACGTTGGCGGCCTTGACCTTCCACAGGGTCTTCCGGGCGGGTGCCAGCTACTACGGGGTGAGCGATCTGGAAGCCCTGGCCCAGGAGACCCACAAGTTCGAGTCTCGCTACTTGGACAGCCTCATTGGCCCCTACCCAGAGCGACGGGATCTCTACCGGGAGCGTTCCCCCATTCATCACCTAGAGGGCCTCAATTGTCCGGTTATCTTCTTTCAAGGCTTGGAAGACGCCATCGTGCCCCCCAATCAGGCGGAGAGGATGGTGGCAGCCCTACGGGCCAAAGGGATCCCAGTGGCCTATGTGCCCTTCGAGGGAGAGCAACACGGCTTTCGCCAGGCGGCCAACATCAAACGGGCTTTGGAGGCAGAGCTTTACTTTTATGCCCAGGTGTTGGGGTTTCCGCTGGCAGAACCTTTTGAGCCCGTTCGGATCGAGAACTTGGACACCTGATGATGACTGCTCAATGGGTCGAATAGAAAGGGATCCCGTCCCATCTATGGCCCAT
Organism: Thermostichus sp. OS-CIW-26; assembly: GCF_054058395.1. Taxonomy (NCBI): domain Bacteria; kingdom Bacillati; phylum Cyanobacteriota; class Cyanophyceae; order Thermostichales; family Thermostichaceae; genus Thermostichus; species Thermostichus sp. OS-CIW-26. The sequence goes on from NZ_JBSSAG010000030.1 coordinate 27,188, forward strand.
TGTTGCTCCACAACGCTGTCGCGACAGAGCAGCCCCTCTATGATGGACTTACCAGCCAACCCGGATGGAGCATGACTCTAGTCAATAATAAGCTCAACTATACTGAAAATAATGTATAATATGTTCAGTACGGATTACTACCAGTTGATCTTTCTGTTTACTTTCGAGTCTGCCAACATGGTAGCCAAAGCAAAGCAGAAAATTGGTAGTAAGACGACACGGAAACTGCGCTTTGGGTATTCTACTCAAAGCTTTGCGGGATACCGCCATTCTGTTTGGAAACAAACAGAATGCTATCGCTGCATAGTTGAACAGTGATGTTCAGCAGTGTTCAGCGTAAATGTATCAGCTGGTCATGAGCGTCAGTAGCCCTTCCTTCCGTGAACTGCCCATCTTAGAAAGCGGCGATCGTCTCACCCGCGATGAGTTTGAACGGCGCTATCAAGCCATGCCTCAGCTCAAAAAAGCCGAGCTGATTGAGGGAATTGTTTACGTGGCATCTCCCCTCAGATATCGCCGACATGGCAGACCACACAGCCACATCATGGCCTGGCTGGGAGTTTATGAAGCAGCAACGCCGGGGGTTGAGTCGGCGGGCAATCCAACCGTTCGCCTGGACTTGGACAATGAGCCGCAGCCAGATGCCATATTGCGGATGCACGAATCTTGTGGGGGACAGTCCCGCATTAGCGAGGATGACTACATTGAGGGTGCACCGGAGCTGATTGTGGAGATTGCCGCCAGCACAGCTTCCTACGACCTGCATGATAAGCTGCGGGCCTACCGGCGCAACGGCGTGCGGGAATATCTGGTCTGGCTAACCCAAGAGCAAGCCTTTCGCTGGTATGTCTTCCAGAATGGAGAGTACGTGCTGCAACAGCCCAATGAGTTGGGCGTTTTGTACAGTCGGGTGTTTCCGGGGTTGTGGTTAGCCGTGGACGCGCTGCTGACGGGCAACATGCAGCAGGTGTTGGGTGTGCTGCAAAGGGGAATTGAGTCGGAGGAACACCGAGAGTTTGCAGCGCGGTTGGCAACCCGAGAAGCAGAGGCTGGAGCCTAGGCCATGAGTCGGAGGGACGGGTTTGCGCTCGCAAAGGCTCAGGTTAATGGCTGTGGGCCAACAGGTTGGGCTCGAAGACAGCCATCTCCAACCGAAACGGGATCCCCATGTGGGCCAGCCAGTCCTGCAGCGGATCATCGGCCAGCGCCAGGATCTGTCCTTGGAGGGAAACGTGGGCCGGGCGGTGCCAGTTGCCCAGTTGATGAATCACCTGGCCCATCTGGATGGGGTTTTCAGGTTGAATCAAGAGCACCGGTTCGGGTTGGGCTCTGACCCGAATGTGTCGCTGCGCATCCGCATAGAGCAGATCCCCATCGTGAAGATGGGTGCCGCGGGGCAGCATCAGCTGGATCTCGGTGCCCCAGTCGCTCACCAGCCGTTGCCGGGATCGCTGGCGGTCGTGCCAAGTGAGGGCAACCACTTCCAAGTGGCCGGGGATCCCCTCTGGCGGCTCGTCCAGCAGTTGCATCACCGTAATGGCCGCGGGCTCCTCTCCCGCAGCATGGGCATCTTCGCTCATGTTAGGGACTCCAGATATTGGCTGAGGTCTTCTTGAAGGCGAGAGAACTCCACTTCGGTGGAAAGGCGCAGCCCTTCCGTTTTCACAGTAACCAAGACCTTGGCTGCGTGGGGGCCGACCCAGATGTTGGGGTTGCAGAACATCTCCAAAGAGAAGTCGGCAGCAGAATGATGAAACTCAACCGGATCCTGAGGCTGCTGCCGGGAGCTGCCCGAGCGAACCTTGAGTCGCTCCAAGAGGATTTGCAGAGCCTTGTGCCATTGTTGTGCCGCCTCAGGCGAAAGGGAGAAACTGGCCGAGCCGGTTGCGAAGTTGAGGGCAAACTGAGGAAAATGGGTAGTCATGGAGGCCCGTACCGTTCGCGAAGCGTCCTTTGGAGGGCAGCATTGGACAACAACAGTATCTTACGTCAGCTCTTGCTAATGGGCGTGGGCACAACCACTCTGCTGGCAGAACAGTTGAGAAAGGCTGCCGACGACTTGGTGCAGAAGGGGCAGCTCAACCCAGAAGAGGCATCCAATGTCATCAACAACCTGCTCAACCAGGTGAAGGCCGAGCAGAGTAACTTTGAATCCTACGTTCAGCGGCAGGTGCGCAACGTCCTGCAGGATCTGGGCGTGCCCCGCCAATCGGAAATGGACGAGCTGCGGGGGCGGCTGGATCGGCTGGAGCGGCAGGTGCGCAATTTGGAAAATCAGGTTTACCGCCGGTAGCCGAGCTGAGCCTTCCCCTTTTGCCGGCTTTCCTTTGCCGTTGGGCAGGGTTTTGCCGAACGTTGCGATACCCTGAAGTCCTCTCTAGGAGAATTCATCAAGTTCCCATGCCAAGCGAAGTTTTGACCATCACAGGCCGAGGGATCCCCCTGCTGGGCAACGACATCGACACCGATCGGATTATCCCGGCCCGCTTTTTGAAGTGCGTCACCTTCGACGGCTTGGGCCAGCACGTGTTTGCCGACGACCGCGCCCAGGATCCCGGCCAACACCCCTTCGATCAACCCCAGTACCAGGGAGCCCAGATCCTCGTGGTCAATGCCAATTTTGGCTGTGGCTCCAGCCGGGAGCATGCCCCCCAAGCGCTGGCCAAATGGGGGATCCGCGCCCTCATTGGCGAAAGCTTTGCCGAGATCTTCTTCGGCAACTGCTTGGCTCTAGGGATCCCTTGTGTTACGGCACCCCCGGCTGTGATTCAAGCCCTGCAGAAGGCGGTGGCGGAAAATCCCCAGCTCCAGTTGACGCTGGATCTGCCCAACAAACAGGTGCGCTGGGAGGCAAATACCGCTGCTGTGGAGATCCCCCAGGGAGCCTGGCAAATGCTGGTGCAGGGCACCTGGGACGCCACAGGACAACTGCTGGCCGCCCAAGCCCAGATTCAGCAAGTAGCCGCTTCTTTACCCTACGTGCGTTGGCAGCGAGCCCGTTGAGCCATCCTCTCCCCCCTGATACCCATACATGGCTGGGCAGCGCCGACCCGGATTTTATGGATTTGGCGATCCGGGAGATAGAAGCTGCGGATCCAGAGGCTGCCGTGCAGCGGCTAAAGGAAGCACCTGGCTTGGTATGGGTGTGCAGCCAACGCTCATTTGCTGACCTGGCTGAGGCTTGGCAAGCTGACCCGCCCATTTTTTTACGCCACATCTGCCCCATTCACCAAGAACGGCGGCTGGCCGAGGGATCCTTAGTTGAATTGCGCCTTGATGGGGAAATGTTGGCAGCCATTGACCCCACCCTCAGCTTTTCGGTTCAGACGCGCCTGTTTGGAGAGCCGGCTCTCAAGCCCTTCCAGGTCAATGAAACCCTGGCCGAACAGGTGATCGCGGCGGTGGGATCTCCCCTGGAGGTCAAAGACCCACAGCAGGTGATCTCGGTGGTGATCCTGGCTCAACCGATGGGCATTCGCGCTTGGCTGGGCCTATCCTTGGCTGCCCAGAACCTCTCCAACTGGGCCGGTGGGATCCATCGCTTTCGGCGGGATCCAGAGCAAATCAGCCGCTCCGAGTTTAAGCTGCTGGAGGCCATCCAGGTGTTTCAGATTCCCTTGGTGCCGGGGGGACAGGCTCTGGATCTGGGGGCAGCACCGGGGGGATGGTCGCGCATTTTGCGTCTATATGGCCAGCAGGTCACGGCAGTGGATCCGGGGGACTTGGACGAGCGCCTCAGCCAAGATCCGGGGATCCGCCACCATCGCCTCAGCGCCCAAGCCTACCTGGCCCGTGGCCCAGGCCGGTTTCACCTGATCCTCAACGACATGCGCATGGATGGCCCGGCTTCCGCCCACCTGATGGTGGCTTTTGCCCCCCATCTGCAGCCACAGGGGAGAGCTGTGATGACCCTGAAGCTACCCCACCAACACCGCCTGCGGGTGCTGCGGCAAAGTCTGGAGATTTTGGGTAGTGCCTTCCCCCTGGTGAGAGCCCGCCACCTGTTTCACAATCGCAGCGAAGTCACCCTCTACTTGCAACAGGGGATCCCTGCCCCTCAATCTGCCGTTTCCACCACCTGAATCTCCCGGCGGAGCACCATTTCGCGAATGGACTCCAGCAAGCCTATCTCTTCGGGGGAGATTTTGCCGTCGGCCCGGATGGCGCTGACGATTTGATCCACCTCTGTGCGGGTGAGCTTCTTGTCTTCCAAGGCTCGATCCACCAGCGCTTGCAATTGCGAAAACTCCATAAGGCTCCTCTTGCTTGAACAGGTCTTGTCGCCTCATTTCCTCATCTAAGCTACCCGCGCTGCCCAAAATCTCCTGCAAGCGCAAGATTCTCTTCAGGTATCCTAAAGAAAACGTGAAACCCACCGAGAGGAAGACATCATGGCCGGCCCGGATCCCAGGAGCACTGCGCACGATTGCGCCACCCTCTGTCGAGATGGCTGTGTCTTGGGAGAGGACTGCCCCCACCGAGAGGCGGCTCGCCAAGCCGTGGCCTTTGTCATGAGCACCGACTGGGAGACCTTGATGCGGATCGCCGAATCCAAGAACCTACCCAAAAGCTCCCCTCAGGAAGAGATGGATCCCCTGCAGTTTTTGGAGAATTACCGCTTGGGCGGGTAAGCCCCAACCAGTCTCCCTAAGGACAAGGGATCCCTGCTGAGGATCCAGGGGTTTTGAGCCATACTGAATTTGGTGGGATCCCTGGATTCTATGGTTTGGCCTTGGATCGTCATCGGGTTAGTCCTCATTTCTGCCGAATTGTTTTTGCCAGAATTGGTTGCCGGCTCGGTGGGGCTGGCGGCGCTCTTGGCAGGGCTTTTGGCCTATTTGGGTTTGCCAATCTGGGTGCAATTTGCCGCCTGGATTGGGGCATCGGTGGTGTTGATTATCCTCAGCCGCCGTCTGGTGCCCCATGGATCGGTTCAGGTAGAGGAATCTCGCGAGGCGCGGGCAATCACCCCCATTCCCCCAGGCGAACGGGGGCGGGTTTCTTATCTGGGTTCCACCTGGAACGCCAAGTGCAGCATTCCCAACCTGGAAATCCAAGCCGGGCAGGAGCTCTACGTGGTGGAGCGACAGGGGAATACCCTCATTGTCATGCCGGCCAAGATGCTCAAGTCCTGACCTGGACAAATGTTTGTTTCCCTTGTTGCCTTGAGCGAGGGATCCCTGCTTGGGTGTGCATCAGAGGCGGGGATCTGGCATAATCACAAAAGCTAAGCCGGGATGTAGCGCAGCTTGGTAGCGCATCTGCTTTGGGAGCAGAGGGCCGCAGGTTCAAATCCTGTCATCCCGATCCTGCCTGCACCAAGAACAGAGCCATTCGCGTTCTTGGCCGATAGCTTCGCGCTTATCCAGGGCCCCAAAATCTTCCCATTGATGTTGCTAACTGCTAAAGCGGGCGTTTATTGGTGGAGGCGCAGTCTTTGTCTTGAAGGCGCAAGAAGCAAACTCTTCGATTCTTCGATGCCATGAAAGAAATGGGCGGATCAGCTAGAAATCGCAGGAGCCCCGCACTGTACCCGTAGGGTCAGTGTCGGGAGGAATGCGGAAGTTATGATAGAACCATGACCCAAGTCCTGAC